>JAYVBO010000001.1:0-4820 GCA_043750435.1 Betaproteobacteria bacterium
GTCAGGCGGCGGCGGATGCGTTCGCTGCGCCGGGCGCGCCAGATCACCAGGTCAGCCAACCAAGGATGGTGGTTCACGTGGCTGGCGGTCTCGTACAAGTCGAACTTGGGCTTCAAGCCGCGCAGCCCGGCTTCGTAGCGCTGCTGGATGTCGGCATCCGCCGCGGCGCCGTCCAGCAGCAGGGCCTCGGCGGCCAGGATGCCGGTTTCCATCGCCTTGCCGATGCCTTCGCCGCTGAAGGCGTAGGTGCTGCCCACGGCCTCGCCGGTGGCCAGCAGGCCGGGGCGCGACCAGCGACCACCCACCAAAGAACAGCGCAGCGGCGCACCCTTGATCTCGCCCTGCAGCTCGCCGCCCTCCATCAGTTCGGCGGCCGGCGGGTAGAACTCGCAGAAGGCGTCGAACATCTGGCGCAGATTCACGTCCTGCATGCGCGCCTTGCCGTTTTTCTGCGGCAAATGGCTGCCGGTCATGCCGGCGCCAATGTTGAACAGGCCGCCGGGCGCCGGGAATATCCAACCGTAACCACCGCGTAATCGCGGGTGCCAGACCATGTGCAATTGCCGCGCACGCTCAGGGTGACGGGCGGCCAGCGCCGCGTTCTTCACGTAGCCGCGCAGGGCCACGCCGCTGGGCGTGCGGCGGTCACACAGGCCGGCGGCGATCAGCGCTTGCGGCACCGCACCGGTGGCCAGCACCACCCAGCGGGCACTGATTTCATGCGGGCCCTGGGCGGTCTTGAAGCGCGCGCCGCTGACGCGGCCGGCGGTTTCGATGGGGGCTTCAAAGCGCAGCGGCGTCAGCAGCCGCGCGCCGGCGCGCTGCGCGGCGCGCACCAGCACGTGGTCCAGCACCTTGCGCGGCAGCACGCACAGCGTGCCGGGCACGTCGACATGGCCGCCGCGCGGACCGACGAAGCGCACATCGGTGACGGGCGTGGCCAGCGACTTCACCTCGTCCAGCACGCCCAGGCGTTGCAACGCGGCGTGGGTGTCGGGGATCAGGCCGTCGCCGCAGACCTTGTCGCGCGGAAAGTCGTGCTGGTCCACCAACAGCACCTGCTGGCCGCGTGCCGCCAGCCACTGCGCGCAGGCGCTGCCGGCCGGGCCGGCGCCGATGACGAGCACATCACAAGACGTGGGCAGGGACGGGGGCAGTTCAGTGGACAGGGGGGCAGCAGACATCGCGGAGATTCTAGGTAGGGCCGACCACGGGTCAGTTACAGCGCATGGTGTGTTAGCTTCGACCGCCCGAAAAATGACGAAGGCGAGGAGATTTTCATGCTGATCGGCGTTCCGCTCGAAACCGCAGCCGGCGAGACACGCGTAGCGGTCACGCCCGAGACGGCCAAGAAACTCAAGGCCCAGGGCCATGTCGTGCGCGTGCAGCACGGCGCCGGTGTGGCTGCCAGTGCCACCGACGAGGCCTATGTGGCCGCCGGTGCCGAAATCACCGACCGCGCCGGTGCGTTGGCCTGTGAATTGGTGCTGAAGGTGCGCAGCCCCGACGCGGATGAACTCAGCATGATGAAGCCGGGTACGGCCCTGGTCGGCCTGCTGAACCCCTTCGACAAGGACAACCTGGCGCGCCTGGCCGCCGCCGGCCTGACCAGCTTCGCGCTGGAAGCCGCGCCGCGCACCACCCGCGCGCAGAGCATGGACGTGCTGTCCAGTCAGGCCAACATTGCCGGCTACAAGGCCGTGATGTTGGCCGCCGACAAATACCAGCGCCTGTTTCCGATGCTGATGACGGCCGCCGGCACCATCAAGGCCGCGCGCATCGTGATCTTGGGCGTGGGCGTGGCCGGTTTGCAGGCCATCGCCACGGCCAAGCGCCTGGGCGCGGTGATCGAGGCTTCCGATGTGCGGCCTTCGGTGAAAGAGCAGGTTGAGTCGCTGGGCGCCAAGTTCATCGACGTGGCCTACGAAACCGACGAAGAAAAGGAAGCCGCCGTGGGCGTGGGCGGTTACGCCAAGCCCATGCCGGCCAGCTGGATGGAACGCCAGAAGGTGGAAGTGGCCAAGCGCGTGGCGGCGGCCGACATCGTGATCAGCACGGCGCTGATTCCGGGCCGCGCCGCGCCGGTGCTGATCACCGAAGACATGGTGAAGAGCATGAAGCCGGGTTCGGTGATCGTCGACATGGCCGCACCGGCCGGCGGCAACTGCCCGCTGACCGAAGCCGGCAAGACGGTCGTCAAGTACGGCGTCACGCTGATCGGCGAGACCAACATTCCGGCGCTGGTGGCGGCCGATTCGTCGTCGCTTTACGCCCGCAACGTGCTCGACTTCCTGAAGCTGGTGTTGCCCAAGGACAGCGGCTTTGTGGTGCCGCTGGACGACGACATCGTGGTCGCCTGCCTGATGACCCAAGGCAACGAAGTGAAAAGGACCTGAACATGGACATCGTCAGCCCCACCATCACCAACCTGATCATCTTCGTGCTGGCCATCTACGTGGGTTACCACGTGGTCTGGACCGTCACGCCCGCACTGCACACGCCGCTGATGGCGGTGACGAATGCCATCTCGGCCATCGTCATCGTCGGCGCCATGCTGGCCGCCGCACTCACCGAAACCACCCTGGGCAAGACCATGGGCGTGATGGCCGTGGCGCTGGCCGCGGTGAACGTTTTCGGCGGCTTCCTGGTCACCCGGCGCATGCTGGAAATGTTCAAGAAGAAAGACAAGAAGCCGGCCGCGAAAGAAGGTGCGAAATGAACCCCCAACTCAAGCCCCAACTCTGGCTGCCAGTGGCCGTTTTCCTGGCCGTTTCCATCCCCCTGGTCTGGCTGTTGAACGCGCTGGACGTGGGCGGTGACTACCGCGTCTGGCTGGCCATAGGCGCCGGGGCGCTGGCCACCGGCTACACGCAATCGCGCCTGGCCAAAGCCGCGCAAACCGCCACGAAAGACGGGGAACACGCATGAGCCTGAACCTAGTCACTCTGCTTTACCTGGTTGCCAGCGTCTGCTTCATTCAAGCGCTGAAGGGCCTGTCCCACCCCACCACGTCGATACGCGGCAACTTCTTCGGCATGCTGGGCATGACCATCGCCGTGCTGACCACGGCGGCGCTCATCGTCAAGCTGTCGGGCGAGATGGGCCAGAGCCGTGCGCAAGGCATGGTCTGGGTGGTTGTCGGTCTGGTGGTGGGCGGCGGCATCGGCGCGGTGATGGCCAAGCGCGTCGAGATGACCAAGATGCCCGAACTGGTGGCTTTCTTCCACAGCATGATCGGCCTGGCGGCCGTCTTCATTGCGGTGGCGGCGGTGGTGGAACCGTGGGCCTTTTCGATCACCGCCAAGGGCGGCGAAATTCCGGGCGGCAACCGCATCGAACTGGCGCTGGGCGCCTTCATCGGCGCGGTGACTTTCACCGGTTCGGTCATCGCCTTCGGCAAGCTCAGCGGCAAATACAAGTTCCGCTTGTTCCAGGGCGCGCCTGTCACGTTTGCCGGTCAGCACAAGGTCAACCTGGTGCTGGGGCTGCTGGCACTGTGGGCTTGCGCCGTGTTCTACCTGTACGGCTACCAGCACGCCTTCGTGATCGTCATCCTGCTGGGCTTCGTGCTGGGCGTGACGCTGATCATCCCCATCGGCGGCGCCGACATGCCGGTGGTCGTCAGCATGCTCAACAGCTATTCCGGCTGGGCGGCGGCGGGCATCGGCTTCAGCCTGAACAACGCCATGCTGATCATTGCCGGCAGCCTGGTGGGCAGTTCGGGCGCGATCCTGAGCTACATCATGTGCAAGGCCATGAACCGCAGTTTCTTCAACGTCATCGGCGGTGGCTTCGGCGGTGAAGCCGGGCCCGCTGCGGCGGCCGGCAGCGCGCCCAAGCGCAGCGTGAAGACCGGCAGCGCCGACGACGCGGCCTTCGTGCTGGGCAACGCCGAAACCGTGGTCATCGTGCCGGGGTATGGCCTGGCCGTGGCCCGCGCGCAGCACGCCGTGAAAGAGCTGGCCGCCAAGCTGACGGCCAAGGGCATCAGCGTGAAGTACGCCATCCACCCGGTGGCCGGCCGCATGCCGGGCCACATGAACGTGCTGCTGGCCGAGGCCGAGGTTCCATACGACCAAGTGTTCGAGATGGAAGACATCAACGGCGAATTCGGTCAGGTGGACGTGGCCATCATCCTGGGCGCCAACGACGTGGTGAACCCCGCCGCGCACGTCAAGGGCAGCGCCATCTACGGCATGCCCATCCTGGAAGCCTACAAGGCCAAAACCGTCATCGTGAACAAGCGTTCGATGGCCAGCGGCTACGCCGGCCTGGACAACGAACTGTTCTACATGGACAAGACCATGATGGTTTTCGGTGACGCCAAGAAGGTGGTCGAGGACATGGTCAAGGCCATCGAGTGACACCCGCCTGAACGCAGGCTGGAAAGCAGCAGGGCCGGCATTGCCGGCCCTGCTGCTTGGTGCGCCGCGCGCTTCAGCGGCGTCGGCGAGCCGCCAACAGCGCGCCCAGGCCGCCCAGCATCAGTGCCCAGGCCGCCGGCTCGGGCACCGCAGCCGTCACCGCCAGACCGCCGTACTGCACATGCGCGCCGCCCCAGCTGGCCAGCGTGCCGCCGTCAATGAACAGGTTGGACGCCGCCGCCACCGTGTTGCCGGTGAGGGCGAAGCCGGTCAGGGTGCCGTCGAAATGGCTGGCCACGAGCATCTCGTCGCCGTTAGGGCTGAAGGCCACCGAGATGGCGCCGTTGACATTGGCCACCTTGGCCGACGAGACGGGGTTGCCATTGACGTCCAGCGTGACCCGGTAGACACCGCCGCCGGCGCCCGTGACGTTGGCGCCGACATCGGCCAACCACA
>JAYVBO010000002.1:0-2057 GCA_043750435.1 Betaproteobacteria bacterium
GCGATCAATTCGTCACGCGTGACGGTGGCGCCGGGCTTCTTCATCACCACCAGCAGCGGGCGTTCGTCCCACTTGGGGTGGAAGGCCGCGATGCAGGCGGCCATGGCCACGCCGGGGTGGGCCATGGCGATGTTTTCCAGGTCGATGCTGCCTATCCATTCGCCGCCGCTCTTGATCACGTCCTTGCTGCGGTCGGTGATCTGCATATAGCCGTCGGCGTCGATGCGGGCCACGTCGCCGGTGGGGAACCAGCCGTCCACCAGCGGGTCGCCGCCTTCGCCCCTGAAGTAGCTGCTGATGATCCACGGGCCCTTGACCAGCACATCGCCCGAGGTCTCGGTGCCCCAGGGCAGTTCAGCCCCGTTCTCGTCAACGATCTTCATGTCCACGCCGTAGACCGCGCGGCCCTGCTTGGCCATCACGGCGTAGCGCTCGTCGGCCGACATCGCCCCGTGCTTGGGCTTGAAGCCCGGCACGGTGCCCACCGGGCTCATCTCGGTCATGCCCCAGGCATGCAGCACGTGCACCTTGTAGTCGTCGCCGAACTTGCGCAGCATGGCCTGCGGGCAAGCCGAGCCGCCGATGACGGTGCGGCGCATGGTGGAAAACTGCAGGCCGTTGCTTTCCACATAGCTCAGCAGCGCCTGCCACACCGTGGGCACGCCGGCCGAGATGGTGACCTTTTCGGTTTCGAACAACTCGTACAGGCTCTTGCCGTCCAGCCCCGCGCCGGGGAAGACCAGCTTGGCGCCGTTCATGCACGCGGCATAGGGCAGGCCCCAGGCGTTGACGTGGAACATCGGCACCACGGGCAGGATGCTGTCGCTGGCGGCCACGTTCAGCGCGTCGGGCAGGCTGATGGCGAAGGTGTGCAGCACGGTGCTGCGGTGGCTGTACAGCACGCCTTTGGGGTTGCCGGTGGTGCCGCTGGTGTAGCAAAGTGAAGAGGCGGTGTTCTCGTCGAAAGTCGGCCAGGTGTAGTGGTCGTCTTGCGCTTCAAGCAGTTCTTCAAAGCACAGCAGGCCGGGAACCTTGGCCGCGTCGGCGGGCATGTGGGCGCGGTCTGTCATCGCCACCCAATGTTTGATGGTTTTGGTGCGCCCGGCCACGGCCTGCACCAGCGGCCAGAAGGTCAGGTCGAAGAACAGCACCTGGTCTTCAGCGTGGTCGGCGATGTAGACCACCTGGTCGGGGTGCAGGCGCGGGTTCAGGGTGTGCAGCACGGCGCCGCTGCCGCTGACGGCGTAGTACAGCTCCATGTGGCGGTAGCCGTTCCAGGCCAGCGTGGCCACGCGTTCGCCCTGTTGCACGCCCAGGGCGGCAACGGCCTTGGCCAAGCGGCGCGAACGCGCGGCCATTTCTTTGTAGGTCTCGCGGTGGATGTCGCCTTCCACACGGCGTGACACCACCACCTGTTCACCGTGGTGGCGTTCGGCGTGGACGATCAAGGAAGAAATCAGCAGCGGCAGCTGCATCATTTGGCCGTTCATGGGCGTGTCTCCTGGCTGTTCGGGGTGGCGCCGGGGCGCCTGTGTGCGGCCATTCTGGCCCACCCAAGCCCATCGCCGGGGCAGCATCAGCCCTAGTGGCAACGCCCCGTGACGACCGCTTTCAGCCTGCGGCGTGGAACAGCTGCCGCGCCAGCCGGCGCTGGCGTTCCACCAGTTTGGGCACTTCCAGCGTGCGCACTTCGCCGTCTTGCACCACCACCCGGCCCACCTCGTCCAGCGCCACCGTCACCAGGTCGCAGGCCATGCCCGGCGCCAGCGCGCCGATGTCGTCGCGGCCCAGCACACGCGCGCCGCCCAGGGTGGCAATTTCCAGCATCTCGCGCGCCGAGAACAAGGCGCCCCCGGCGCTGTGCGCCGTTCCACCTTGCGCCACGCGCTGCAGCAGCAGGCCCAGCCGCGCTTCGCCCAGCAGGTGGCTGCTGTCGTTGCTGGCCGAACCGTCCACCGCCAGGCTTACCGGCACACCGGCGCCGCGCATGGCGCGGATGGGCGCGATGCCCGAACCCAACCGCATATTGCTGCCCGGGCAATGCGCCACACCGGTGC
>JAYVBO010000003.1:0-4801 GCA_043750435.1 Betaproteobacteria bacterium
CCCGCTTGCGGGAGAGGGGATGATTGCCACTCTAAACAATCATCCCCGCTGCAACCGTATTATTCGTCGCCTCGTCTATCACGATGAAGCTGCCGCTGGCGCGATTCTTCCGATAGCTGTCGAACACCAACGTCTGCTCAACCTGCGCGGGGGAGAGCGGGCGTGGCTGGTGTTCGGCGTCAACAACAAGACACGCGCCGTGGTGGGCACCGACTACCGGCCTGAGCCCGCGCGCCTGCAGTCCCTGAAGATGCAGATCGCCGAGAACACGGCGCCGCGCATCACGTTTCGCGACATCCACGAACTGCAACACCACAGTGGCCGCGTGCTGCTGTTCGAGGTGCCGGCCGCACCGCGCGGCATTCCCATCGCGTGGAAGGGCCACTACCACGCGCGTGCCGGCGAGAGCCTCACATCACTGGGGCTGGACAAGCAGGACGAGATACGCGGGCAGACACTGGCGCAGGATTGGACGGCCCAACTGGTGCCCGGCGCCACACTCGCCGACCTGGACGACGCGGCCGTGCGCAAGGCGCGGGAGTCGTTTGCGCAGAAATACGCCAACCGCTTTGCTGCCGACGAGGTGGCTAGCTGGCTGCTGCCCGCCTTCCTGGACCGGGCACGCGTCACGCGCAACGGCCAAGTCACGCGCACCGCACTGCTGCTGCTCGGCAAGGCCGAATCGGCTGGGCACCTGTCACCGCACCCGGCGCAGTTGACCTGGAAACTGGAAGGCCCCGAGCGGGCCTACGAACACTTCGGCCCGCCGTTCTTGCTGAGCACCACGCAGCTGTACCAGCGCATCCGCAACATCCAGTTGCGCTTGCTACCGCAAGACGAGTTGCTGCCGGTGGAGGTGTCCAAGTACGACCAGAAAATCGTGCTGGAGGCGCTGCACAACTGCATCGCGCATCAGGACTACACGCGCCACGGGCGGGTGGTGGTGACGGAACAGCCGGCCCGCCTGGTGTTCGAAAATGAAGGCAGCTTCTACGAGGGGCAGCCGCTGGACTACCTGGAAGGCCACAAGATCCCGCGTCGTTACCGAAACCCCTTCCTGGCCCAGGCGATGGCCGGGCTGAACATGATCGACACCATGGGCTACGGCATCCACGACATGCACGCCCGGCAGGCCCGGCGTTACTTCCCGATGCCCGACTACGACCTCAGCACCCCGGCCGCGGTGAAGCTTTCTATCTACGGCGGCGTGGTGGACCCGGCCTACAGCCGCCTGTTGATCCAGAAGACCGACCTGCCGCTGGCCGACGTGCTGGCGCTGGACCGTGTGCAGAAGAAGCTGCCGATTCCCGATGAGGCTGCGGCGGGGCTACGGCGCGCGGGGCTGATTGAAGGGCGCAAGCCGAACTATCACGTCTCGGCGCAGGTGGCTGCGGCTGCCGACGGCAAGGCGGCTTACATCCGCACCCGAGCCCAGGACGACGAGTTCTACGCCAAGCTGCTGACCGATTACCTGGCGAAGTTTGGCCAGGCAGACCGCGCCGAAATCAACAAGCTGCTGCTGGACAAGTTGAGCGACGCCCTGACCGCGCCGCAGAGGTACAACAAAGTCAGCAACCTGCTGGGCAAGCTGCGCCGCAGCGGGGCGATTCAGAACACCGGATCGGACAGCGCTCCCGTCTGGCGGCTTGCCGAGAGCTATGAGAGGCTTATTAGAAAAAATTAGAGACTTGCCGAGAGCCAACCAGAAAATTCCTGATAAATCAAAGACTTATGTCTTTCTGCAGGCTACGCGCTGAAGAGAGCTTGCCGCGAGGCCGCAGAAAGCGGCTGCAGGTTCGGACGAGACTCAAGTTCTGTCCCACAGGCTGTGGGACAAATGCCGTGGCGCCCCGTATGCCACCGTTTGTGGAGCCCAAAACCGAAACGGCACTCCACAACGGTGCTTGTGACTGACAGGCGCTCCACAAAGCCGCCTACCGAGTGCAGAAGAACCCATGAAGCTGAAGTTCAAAACCCAGGCCTACCAGACCGCCGCCGTGCAGGCCGTGGTGGACTGCTTTGCCGGGCAACCACCGGCCAGCGCCGCCGCCACGAACTACCGCATCGACCCCGGCGCGGACCCGAACGGCACGGCGGGCCTGTTTGCCGACGGCTTCAGGAATGCCGACATCACGCTGTCTGAACGCCACCTGCTGGAGAACCTGCAGAAAGTGCAGCGGCACCAGAACCTGCCCATTTCGGAAGCGCTGGTGAAAACCAAGGTGTCGCCGCTGAACCTGGACATCGAGATGGAAACGGGCACCGGCAAGACCTATTGCTACATCAAGACCGCCTTCGAGCTGAACCGGCGCTACGGCTGGAGCAAGTTCATCGTCGTCGTGCCCAGCATCGCCATCCGCGAAGGGGTGGCCAAGTCGCTGGCCATCACGGCCGAACACTTTCTGGAGACCTACCAGAAGAAGGTGCGCGCCTTCGTCTACCACTCCAAGCAGCTGCACCACCTGGAAAGCTTTGCGTCCGACGCCGGCATCAACGTGATGGTGATCAACGTGCAGGCCTTCAACGCCACCGGCAAAGACGCCCGGCGCATTTACGAAGAGCTGGACGACTTCCAGTCGCGCCGGCCCATCGACGTGATTGCGGCCAACCGGCCCATCCTGATCCTGGACGAACCGCAGAAGATGGAAGGCGGCAAGACGCTGGATTCCTTGGTGAACTTCAAGCCGCTGATGGTGCTGCGCTACTCGGCCACCCACAAGACCGAGCACAACAAAGTGCACCGCCTGGACGCGCTGGACGCCTACAACCAGAAACTGGTGAAGAAGATCGCGGTGCGCGGCATTGCGGTGAAAGGGCTGGCCGGCACCAACGCCTACCTCTACCTGCAGTCCATCGAGATATCGACCAAGAAGCCGCCTGAAGCACGTGTCGAACTGGAGCAAAAACTGGTGGGCGGCCAGATCAAGCGCGTGCTGCGCAAGCTGGGCAAGGGCGACAACCTCTTCGACCTGTCGAACGAACTGGACCAGTACCGCGGCTACGTGGTGGCTGAGATTGACGCCACCACCGACACGCTGAGCTTCGCCAACGGCGTGGATTTATTCGTTGGCGAGGCAGCAGGCGACGTGAACGAGACCACGCTGCGCCGCATTCAGATCCGCGAGGCCATCAAGGCCCACTTCGACAAGGAACAAGCCCTGTTCACGCAGGGCGTGAAGGTGCTGACGCTGTTCTTCATCGACGAAGTGGCCAAGTACCGCGACTACACCGCGCCCGACGAAAAGGGCGATTACGCGCGGGTTTTCGAAGAGGAATACCAGGCCAATTTGAATGAGGCGCTGGACCTGGACGAGACGGCCTACGTGCAGTACCTGAAGGGCATACCGGTCGCGAAGACGCACAGCGGCTACTTCTCCATCGACAAGAAGAGCAAGCGCCTGGTGGACCCGGATGTGGCAGCGCGCGGCGAGAACGCGGGCCAGTCTGACGACGTGGATGCATACGACTTGATCTTGAAGGACAAGGAAGCCCTGCTGTCATTTCCCGGGCCGAACGACAGCCCCGAGGTGCGCGCCAAGCGTTCGGTGCGATTCATCTTTTCGCACTCGGCGCTGCGCGAGGGTTGGGACAACCCCAACGTGTTCGTCATCTGCGCGCTGAAGCACAGCGACAACACCATCTCAAGGCGGCAGGAGGTGGGGCGCGGCCTGCGGTTGTCAGTGAACCAGAGCGGCGACCGCATGGACCTTCCGTCCACCGTGCACGACATCAACGTGCTGACGGTGGTGGCCAGCGAAAGCTACAAGGACTTCGTCTCTGCGCTGCAAAAGGACATGAGCAGTGCGCTGGCGGAACGACCGCGCGTGGCCGACAAGGCGTACTTCACGGGCAAGGTGCTGAACACGGGGGCCGGCGATGTCGTCGTGTCGGAAGACGTGGCCACCGATATCGAGTTCTTCCTGATCCAGAACGGTTACGTCGACAAAAAGCGGCTCATCACCGACAAGTACCACGAGGCAAAACGCGAAGGCACGCTGGCAGCGCTGCCGCCGGAACTGCAGCCCTTTGCGGAGCAGGTATTCCAGCTGATCGACAGCGTTTTCAGCGACAAGCAACTGCCCCAATTCGACGACGACCGACGGCCGAAGAAGCTGCTGCCCAACGACAACTTCAACAAGCAGGAATTCAAAGCGCTGTGGAATCGCATCAACCGCAAGGCGACTTACAGCGTGCACTTCGATTCGGCTGAGCTGGCCGGCAAGGCGACCAAAGAACTGAACGAACACCTGCGCGTGACGCCGCTGCAATACACCATACAACGCGGCGAACAAACGGCCGTGACGACTTACGACGACTTGAAGGGCGGGCGGGCGTTTGAGCTCACGGCGTCCACGACAGAAAGCAATCGGCAGCACTCGGTGCATGCCGCCGTCAAGTACGACCTGGTGGGCAAGCTGGCTGAGGGCACGCAACTCACCAGGCGCACGGTGGTGGACATTCTGCAAGGGCTGAACGCCGCCGTCTTCGCACAGTTCAAGACCAACCCCGAACACTTCATGGCCGAGGCGAAGCGGCTGATCAACGAGCAGAAAGCGACGGTGATCGTCGAGCACCTAGCCTATGACCCGGTGGCGGAACGCTACGAACTGGACATCTTCACCGCAGGGCAAACCAAGCAGGATTTCAGCCAGGCAGGCGCCAAGCTGGAACGGCACATCTATGACTACGCATTGACCGATTCCAACGTGGAGCGCCAGTTCGTCAAGGAACTGGACACCGCATCTGAAGTGGTCGTCTACGCCAAGCTGCCCAAGGGCTTCCTGATCCCGACACCCGTGGG
>JAYVBO010000004.1:0-4799 GCA_043750435.1 Betaproteobacteria bacterium
GACGAAGGTCGGCTCGATCACCTCAATCCAGGCCGTCTACGTGCCTGCGGATGACTTGACCGACCCCTCGCCTGCCACCACCTTCGCCCACTTGGACGCCACCGTGGTGTTGAGCCGCGACATCGCCTCGCTGGGTATATACCCGGCCGTCGATCCGCTGGACAGCAACAGCCGCCAGGTCGACCCGAACGTGGTCGGTGAAGAGCACTACAACACCACCCGCGCCGTGCAGGCCACGCTGCAGCGCTACAAGGAACTGCGCGACATCATCGCCATTCTGGGCATGGACGAGCTGAGCCCTGAAGACAAGCTGGCCGTGTCCCGCGCGCGCAAGATCCAGCGTTTCCTGAGCCAGCCTTTCCACGTGGCTGAAGTGTTCACCGGTTCGCCGGGCAAGTACGTGCCGCTGAAGGAAACCATCCGTGGTTTCAAGATGATCGTGGCCGGCGAATGCGACGCGTTGCCTGAACAAGCGTTCTACATGGTCGGCACCATCGACGAGGCCTTCGAGAAGGCCAAGAAGATCAACTAAGGATTCGCCATGGCAACCCTGCACGTTGATGTGGTCAGCGCCGAAGCCCTGATCTTTTCGGGTGAGGCCAAGTTCGTGGCCCTGCCCGGCGAGAACGGTGAACTCGGCATCCTGCCGCGCCACACGCCGCTGATCACCCGCATCAAGCCGGGTGCGGTGCGCATCGAACGCATGGACGGCGAAGAGGAATTCATCTTCGTCGCCGGCGGCATTCTGGAAGTGCAGCCGGGCACCGTTACCGTTTTGGCCGACACCGCCATCCGCGGCAAGGACCTCGACGAGGCCAAGGCCACGGAGGCCAAACGGCAAGCGGCCGAGGCGATGAAGAATGCCAAGAGCGACATCGACCTGGCCGCCGCACAAGGCGAATTCGCTGCGATGGCCGCGCAATTGGCCGCGATCCAGAAGCTGCGCCGCAAGTAATTTTCAAACCCAGGTTCAACGCACTGAACGCGAACCCGCCCGATGGCAACATCCGGCGGGTTTTGTTTTTTCAGTCAGCAGCGTAAGGGCGCGCCATGAGCAAGAAGCAAGACAGCGGCAGGGCGAAGAAGAAAGCCAAGGCCAGCACTGGAACCGGCCAGCTCGGCAAGGGCGAGTACCTGGAAAAGCTGGGCCCGTTGCAACTGCGCTTGAACAACATTGCGCGTTGGCTGCAGCACACCGGCAAACGCCTGGTGGTGGTGGTTGAAGGGCGTGACACGGCCGGCAAGGGCGGCGTCATCGCGGCCATTGCTGGAACGCTGAACCCGCGGCAGTGCCACGTCGTGGCGCTGGACAAACCCAGTGACCGCGAACGCAGCCAGTGGTATTTCCAGCGCTATGTGCCGCACCTGCCGGCGGCCGGCGAGATCACCTTCTTTGACCGCAGTTGGTACAACCGCGCCGGCGTTGAAAAGGTGATGGGTTTTTGCACCGAGGACCAGACCACCGCCTTCCTGAAGCAGGCGCCGGCCTTCGAACGCCTGCTGGTGGACGACGGCGTGCTGCTCTTCAAGTACTGGCTGACCGTCGACCAAGCTCAGCAGGAAGAACGCTTCGCCGAAAGGCTGGCCGACCCCTTGAAGCGTTGGAAGCTGTCACCCATTGACGTGCAGGCCCGCGAGAAATACGCCGACTACGGCCGCGCGCGCGAAACCATGCTGAAGGCCACGCACCTGCCGCACGCGCCCTGGACGCTGGTCGACTTCAACGACCAGCGGCGTGGTCGCCTGGCCCTGATCGAGAACCTGCTGGCCGCTGTGCCTGAACAGGCCGCGCAGCCCGCCACGGTGGTCTTTCCACCGCTGGGGCATCCGCTGCTGAAAGAGCACTTCAGAGCCGGGCTGAAGCCGATCTGAGCGCCGGTGCTCAGTGCGCCGCGATCACCCCGCAGGCCACGCGTGCACCTGAATTGCCTGTGGGCTGGGTGGCGTAGTCATCGGCCTGGGCATGCACGATGACCGAACGGCCCACCAGGCTCTTGGGGCCGTCGCCCAGGGTGGGGCCCATCAGCGTGAATTTCTGGTCCACACGGCCGTTGGCGTCGGCTTTCAATGCGGGCAGGTCGCCGGCATGGTGGGCGGCTGCCTGCGGTCCGTGCGGCTGACCGTCGGGGTTGAAGTGGCCGCCCGCGCTGCTGCCGTCGGTGCTGGCACAGCTGCCAACTTCGTGAACATGGAAGCCTTGCTCGCTGCTCGGCTTCAGGCCGCTGAGCTGCGCGTGCACCATCAACTGCCCGTCTTTCTCGTGGAACATGAGCAAGCCGCGCACCGAATTGCCCTGGGTGGGGCTGAGCGTTGCAGCCGCCATGCGACCGCTCAGCATGGCGCCGTGGCCTCCGCCGTGAAGCGCGCAGCCGGTCAGGGCCAGGGTTGCGAGTGACAGGATGAAAGCTGGACGGGAGAGAAATGCAGACATGGACGGGCTCCGGTTTGGGCGTGCAAGGCGGCGCACGCCTGCCCATTCTGGCCCCGGCAGGGCCTGCAGCAGCCGCCCAGCGCCTCAGGCGAGGCGCTGGCGCTGCAAAACGCCTCCGCCCTTCAGCGACGCCGCAGGCGCAGCGCCCCGAACAGCAAGCCGCCGGCCATCATCAGGTAGGTCGATGGCTCCGGGACGGCGACCAGTACCTTGGCGAAATAGACATCCAGACCCGCCGTGCCGTTCGGGTTGTCGCCAGTGGAGTTGGACGAGTCGCCCCAAGCCGTGGCCAGCACGCCGTCGTAGAAGTCCATCGAGATGTAGTCACCGAATTCGTTGCCGTCACCGGTGTTGGTCGAGCGTCCGTTCGAGATGCCTTGGCTGATCTTGAAGTTCGGAGCCCAGGACAGGCCGCCGTCGATGCTGACGGTGCCCCACAGCTCCACCGTGTTGTTGCCGGCGGAATTGCGCGCGTCGTACCAGACGGAAGCCAGCCAGCCGTTCTTCTGGTCCACCGCCAAGCGGCCGAAGAACTGGGAACTGGTGCCGATGTCGGTGTTCAGCTTCAGTTCGCTGGTGAAGGTGGCGCCGTTGTCAGTGGACCGCCGAAACACGATTTTGGTGTCGTTGGTGGTGGTGTCGGCGGCCTGGGTGTACAGCATGTACAGATCGCCGTTGTGCGCGCCGCCGGAAAAGTCGTAGGACAGTGCCACCTGGGCGTCGATGGTGCGGCTGGGCTGCGCCGGCACCGGGCGGAAGCCGCCGACGTTGGTCACGATTGATGCTTGGTTGACGTAGCCGCCTGCGCCCGTGCCATCGGCGTCATAGCGCAGCAACATGGTCGTCGGACCGACGGAACCATACGGATTCATCGACGTGAAGACGGTGCGCCCGCCCGGGCCCACGGCCGTGGAGCCGAAGTTGCCCGTACCCAGGCCAGTTTGCGTGGTGTAAGCGCTGCTCACGCCCAACCCTGACGAGGTGCCACTGATGACGCGGTTGCTGGTGCCGACGGTGTCACGCAGATAGATGTTGTTGGTGCCGGTGGTGGCGCCCGGCCCGATGGACATCTCGGGGTGGTCGGCGCCCGTGCCAGGAATGGTGACCGGCGCCGCGTAGGTCGCGCCGCCATCGATGCTGCGCGCGATCTGCGTCACCCCACTCACCTGGTAGGACATGAAGATGTTGCCGAAGCTGTCGGCGCCCATCCACGAGTCATAGCCCCCTGCCGGCTGCAGCGAACTGGCGGCCCAGGTGGTGCCGCCATTGGTGCTGTAGCGGGTGACCAGCGCGCCGCTGCTGCTGTTGGTCGAGATGGCGATCTGGCTGGTGTTGAGGCGGTTGATGGCAATGGCCGTTTCTTCCTGGCTGCCCGTCATCTTGGTGACGTTGATGTTGCCGCCGACAGTGATGGTCTGGGCCTGGGCCAGCGTGGCGCAGGCCAGGGCGACAGGAGCCAGGAGAAATCGGAAACCGTGCATGAAGTTGCTCCTCGTGTTGAGAGAAGGCTCCGAGGCACGCCATGGTGCGGGCCTGTAGCCAGACGTGGGAAGCTATCTCGTCCGACTTTGCCGATCAAGAGTGCGCGCCCGGCCTGCCCCTCGAACCGGGGGGCGCCGCAGCCCGGCACACCGCGGCTGGCGTCGCCGCGTGCGAAGGCCTCGACCAGCCGCGCAGCACCACCGTGCGGCAGCCCGGGCCCGGCGTCGTACACGCTGATCAGCGCGGCCTTGCCCTGTTGCACCACGTCCACTTCAACCGGCATGCGGCCGTGCTTGAGCGCGTTGTCGGTGAGGTTGACGATCAGCCGTTCAACCAGCAAACCGTGGGCCTTGTGCAGGACCAGGGTCTCAGGCGTGCGCGACTTCAGTTCATGCGCGGGGCGGTCGAAGCGGGCCATTGCGGCCCTGAATTGCGGCGCCGCCAACGCCACCACAGCCGTCTGGCATCTCAAAAGCGCCGTCCTGTCCAACGGCGCTGCCGTCACCGGTTCCTTCGCCTTCGACGCCGCTGCCGGCACCTACAGCAGCATCAACGTTCAATCCGGTACCACGCTGTTCGGCATTCCCGACCCGATTTCGCCGGGCAATTCCGTCGTGCTCATTGCCGTGGATGGCTTGCACAGCAATTACACGAGTGCGCCGTTGATCGCCATGAACTGGGCCAGCGCCTTGACCGGGGCAGGCGGCGCCGTGGGCCTGAATACAGCCGGCTTCTCGTTCCTGGGCACCTGCGGCGACGCCACCTGCGCTGCGGTCGGCACCGCCAACCTCTTCGCGTCCGGTTACGCCACCACCACCGCACCGGTGCCCGAGCCCGGCACCTGGGCCCTGATGCTCGCCGGCCTGGTTGGTGTAGGCCGCATCGC
>JAYVBO010000005.1:0-2050 GCA_043750435.1 Betaproteobacteria bacterium
CCCCGGCCGATACCCTGTTGAACGGCTTGCGCCGCCTGTCGCCCGAGCGCCTGCGCGGCATGCGCCGGGGCGTCGAAAAAGAAAGCCTGCGCGCCCTGCCCAGTGGCGCGCTGGCGCTGACGCCCCACCCCGGCGCCCTGGGTTCACCGCTGACCCACGGCCACATCACCACCGATTTCAGCGAAAGCCAGCTGGAACTGATCACCGGCGTGCACGGCAGCGTGCAGGCCTGCCTGGACGAGCTGACGCAGGTCCACCAGTACGTGGTGCGCAGCCTGGCCGACGCCTGCCAGGGCGCCGGCGACGAACGCCTATGGGCCAGCAGCATGCCCTGCGGCCTGCCCACCGACGAAACCATCCCGCTGGGCGTTTACGGCAGCAGCAACATCGGCCGCGCCAAAAGCGTCTACCGCATGGGCCTGGGCCACCGCTACGGCCGGCGCATGCAGACCATCAGCGGCATCCACTACAACTGGTCGCTACCCGGCCTGAGCAACGACGAACACTTCGCGCTGATCCGAAATTTCCGCCGCCACGCCTTCGTGCTGCTGTGGCTGTTCGGCGCCAGCCCGGCCGTCTGCGGCAGCTTCGTGGCCGGGCGTGAACACGGCCTGCAGCCGCTGGGCGCGGGTGCCCTGGGCCTGCAGAGCCAGCCAAACGGCAGCCTGGGGCTGCCGTGGGCCACCAGCCTGCGCATGGGCCGCCTGGGCTACCAGAGCGCCGCGCAAGCCACGCTGGCGGTCAGCTACAACAGCCTGGAAAGCTACGCCGCCAGCCTGCACGCGGCGCTGACCCAGCCCTACCCGGCGTATGAAGCCATCGGCGTGCGCAACCTGGGCGGCGAGTACAACCAGCTGGGCACCACGCTGCTGCAGATCGAGAACGAGTTCTACGGCACCATCCGCCCGAAGCGCGTCATCCGCAGCGGCGAACGCCCGCTGCACGCGCTGCGCCAGCGCGGCGTCGAATACATCGAAGTGCGCTGCATGGACCTCGACCCCTTTGTGCCGGTCGGCATCCAGGCGGCGACCATGCGCTTCATCGACATCTTCTTGCTGCACTGTCTGCTGCAGCCCAGCCCGCCCGACACGCCCGACGAGATTGCTGCGCTGGGCCGCAACCAGCACCGCACCGCCGCCTTCGGGCGCCAGCCCGGCCTGACGCTGGAACGCCAGGGCGCCGACGTGCCGCTGGTGGACTGGGCGGCCGAATTGCTGGCGCAATGCGGCCCCATCGCCAGCGCGCTGGACGACGCCCACGGTGGCCACGCCTACACCGAAGCACTGGCCGAGGCGCAAGCCAGCCTGGCCGCGCCCGACACCCTGCCGTCGGCCCGCGTGCTGGCCCAAATGCACAGCGACTTCGCGGGCTCGCACATCACCTTCACCCGCGCGCTGTCCGAGCAGACGCGCCAGCACCTGCAGCAACTGCCGTGGACCGCCGAACAACAGGCCACATTCGAAGCCGAAGCCCAGGCTTCGGTGGCCGCGCAGCGGGCCATCGAAGCCGCCGACACGGTGGACTTCGAGACCTTCCGGCAGGGCTACCTCGCGCCCGAGGGCTTGCAGGTGGCTTGATCGACACGGGTTCAGTGCTACACTGAACCCGTGTGTGAATCGAAAGGCGGATCATGTCCAACCTGACCGTGGTCATCGACGATGACGTGCTGCGCACCGCGCGCATCAAGGCCCTGCAGCAGGGCACCAGCGTGAACGAGATCTGCCGCGAGGCGATCACACGGTTTGCGGCGCCGGCGAAAGACCATGCGGAATGGATGCGCGCTTGGCGAGCGCTGGGCCAGGACATCCAGGCCGGCTACCTGGTGGAAGGCGCACCGCAGCCTGAACCCATGTGGCCCAGCCGCGAGGCCATGTATGACGACATCATGGCCGAGCGCATGCCTACGCTGTGGGCCAAGCTGACGGCTGAAGAAGCCGCGCGTGAAGCGACGCAGCCGGCCGCAGCCGGCACGGCCCCGCCGGACCCGCAACCCAAGCCCAGCCCGAAGCGGTGAGGGCCTTCATCGACAGCAATATCGCTGTCTATGCAC
>JAYVBO010000006.1:0-2048 GCA_043750435.1 Betaproteobacteria bacterium
GACACGGTTTCGGTGCGCGTCAGCAAGGTGTTCTGCGACAGGCTGAGCAGCGGCACGGCGCCCCGACCCAGCCGTTCTTCGGGCACGAAATGCAGGCCCAGTGCGCGGCGTTGTCGCGGGCCGGCGTGGGCGATGTCGGCGCCGCCCAGCGTGATGCTGCCCGTTGCGGCGCGCGGGTCTTCACCCGACAGCGCGGCCATCAATTCCTGCTGGCCATTGCCCGAAACGCCGGCCACGCCGACGATTTCACCTTCGCGCACGCGCAAGGACAGATCGTGCAGGTCGACGCCAAAGGGATCTTGCCGGCTCAGGCTCAAAGCCTTGACTTCGAGCACGGTGGCGCCGACCTGGGACGGACGGTGCTGCAGTGGCGGCGGCTCGGCGCCGATCATCAGCCGCGACAGGCCGGCATTGCTTTGCTGGCGCGGATCGACTTCACCGGTGACCCGGCCGCCGCGCATCACGGTGCAGTGGTGGCATAGCGCGCGGATCTCGTCGAGCTTGTGGCTGATGTAGAGGATGCTGCAGCCGCGCGCACTCAACTGGCGCAGCGTGACGAACAGCTTTTCAACCGCCTGCGGGGTCAGCACCGAGGTCGGTTCGTCCAGGATCAGCAGTTGCGGGTCGGTCAGCAGGGCGCGGACGATTTCCACCCGTTGGCGTTCGCCCACGCTGAGGGTGTGCACCGGCCGCGCGGCGTCCACGTCCAGGCCATAGGTGTGCGCAACTTCGCCGATGCGCTGCGTGACCTGCGCCAACGTCATCGCCTTGTCCAGGCCCAGCCAGACGTTTTCAGCCGCGGTCAGCGTGTCGAACAGCGAGAAGTGCTGGTAGACCATGCTGATGCCCAAGGCGCGCGCCTGGGCCGGACTCTTGATGGTGACGGGCTGGCCGTTCCAGCGAATTTCACCTTCATCGGGCTGGACGGCGCCGTAGATGATTTTCATCATCGTGCTCTTGCCGGCGCCGTTCTCGCCCAGCACGGCGTGGATTTCGCCGGGCTGCACGCGCAGCCCCACGCGGTCGTTGGCACGCACCGCAGGGTACTGCCTGCTGATACCGCTGAGTTCCAGTCTGAGCATGCGTGATTGTCAGTCCGGAAGGCTCAGCCGTGTACAGCGGCTGTCGTCAGAAGGTGTGCTTCAGACCCAGTGCGTAGGTGCTGCCGTGGACCTTGGCCGTCAGCTTTTCCAGCATCACGACGGCGTAGACGTCGGTGCGCTTGGACAAGAAGTAGTCGTAGCCGAAGCTGGCGATCTGGCTCTTGGTGTCGGTGGCCACGCCGTCGGTGGCGATGGTGCTGTTGCCGTACTGGGCCAGCAGGGCACCGGCACCCATCGGCACCTTGGCGCCGAAGTTGTAGTTGGTGGTGCGCACGCTCTTGGTGGCGTCGGTCTTGATCTTGCCGTACTGCGCGAACAGCTTGACCATGCCGGCGTCAAACGAACCGCCCAGTTGGTAGGTGGTCTGGCCGGTGAAGCCCGGGAAGGTCGAAATGGCCTGACCCAGAACACCCTGCGACTTCACGTCCTGCCAAGCGGCGGTCAAGCCGACCGGGCCGCCGAAGTACATCACGTTGGCGCCCATGTTCTTGCCCTTGGACGTGGCCGCGCCTTCGCCGGCCGCCACCATCACATTGGCCGTCAGGCCGCCGTAGGACGGCAGGCTGTAGCCGATGGCGTTGTTCCAACCCGAATCACCGACCAGCGGCGTGCCGTAGGGCGCGTTGTAGTACTGGCGGATGGACGGCGAGAAGCCGAAGGAATCGCCGAAGGCGTTGAACACCAGCGTGGACACGAAGAGCGGGGGGCCTTGGCGGCCCAGCTTCACAGTGCCGAAGCCGCCCGAGAGGCTGACGTTGGCGTTGCGCGCCCAGAAGGCGTCGACGCCCGAAACGCGGCCGGCGCCACCGGTGTCGACACCGATGAAGGATTCCAGCTGGAAGTTGGCGCGCAGTCCGCCGCCGAGGTCTTCGCTGCCCTTGAAGCCAAGAAAGCTGGTGCTCATGTTGCCGCTGTCGAGGCGCTTGATGGCCACGCCACCGGCGC
>JAYVBO010000007.1:0-4776 GCA_043750435.1 Betaproteobacteria bacterium
GCGCGAAAGAAGGGTCATAGTCGTCATTCCTGCGTCGTCGGGCGGGCCGGCGATCAGCGCGTGGCCGAGCGGTCGGCCACGATCTTCGGGGTGATGAACACCAGCAGTTCGGTTTTGGTGATGCTCTTGGTGCGCGTTTGGAACAGGTAGCCCAGGATGGGCAGGTCACCCAGCAGTGGCACTTTGCTCACGTCAGTACGCTCGTCTTGCGTGAAGATGCCGCCGATCACCACCGTACCGCCGTTTTCCACCAGCACCTGCGTCTTGATCTGCTTGGTGTTGATGGCCGGACCGGCAGCGGTCAGGGAGCCGCGGCTGTCTTTGTTGACTTCCAGGTCGAGGATGACGTTGCCTTCAGGCGTGATCTGCGGCGTCACTTCCAGGCTCAAGCTGGCCTTCTTGAAGGACACCGACGTGGCCCCGCTTGAGGTCGACTGCTGGTAGGGGATTTCTTCGCCCTGCTCGATGCGCGCCTTGGTCTGATCGGCCGTGATGACACGCGGGCTGGACACGACGTTGCCCTTGCCTTCGGCTTCCAGCGCCGAGATCTCCAGGTTCAGGAAGCGGTTGGCCGCCGCGCCGAACAGCGACAGGGCGAAAGTGGCTGGCGCCGCCGTCGAATTGCCCAGCGCGTTGGCCGCCATGTTGACGAACTGCGTGTCGGCGTAGGTGGAGGTGGCGCCGGTCTGCAAGGTTTGCGCACCGATGGCGTTGTAGTTGCCGCCGACGGTCAGGGAATTGCCAGCGCCCAGACCGTAGCCCGGCGTGCCACCGCGTATGCCGCGCAGGTCGGAGCCCCCCAGCTTCACACCCAGCGAACGGCCGAAGCTGTCGTCGGCTTCAACGATGCGCGCTTCGATCAGCACCTGACGCACCGGGATGTCGATCTTGGCAATCAAGGCCTGCACTTCTTCCAGCTTGCTGGGGATGTCGGTGACGAAGAGTTGGTTGGTCCGGGCTTCGAAGATCACGCTGCCACGGGACGACAGCATGCGGTTGGAGGCATTGCCTCCAGCGCCACCTGCGGTGCTGGCGCCGGCGGCGGTGCCCAGCAGGCTCTTGGTCAAGGTCTCGGCCTTGCTGTAGTTCAGCTGGAAGGACTGGGTGCGCGTCGGCTCAAGGTCGGCAACCTTCTTCTTCGACTCCAGTTCGACCTGTTCTTTGGCCGCCAGTTCTTCCTTGGGTGCTATCCACAGCACATTGCCGTTCTTGCGCACGCCCAGGCTCTTGCTTTGCAAGATGACGTCAAGCGCCTGGTCCCAGGGCACGTCTTTCAGACGCAGGGTCGAGGTGCCGGTGACGGTGTCGGCGATGACGACGTTGAAGTTGGTGAAGTCGGCAATGACCTGCAGCAGCGCCCGCACGTCGATGTTCTGGAAGTTCAGGCTGAGTTTTTCGCCCTGGAAGCCCTGGCCGGCAACCAGCTTGTTGGGGTCCACCTTGACCGGGCGCACTTCCAGAACGAACTGGTTGTCGCTTTGGTAGGCGCTGTGTTCCCAGGCGCCGGTGGGCTCGACGACCATGCGCACGCGGTCGCCGCTCTGGAAGGTGCTGACGCTTTTGACCGGCGTGCCGAAGTCGGTCACGTCCAGGCGGCGACGCAGCTGATCGGGCAGGGTGGAGCGCAGGAATTCAACGACCAGCTGCTGGCCTTGCTGGCGGATGTCCACACCCACCTGCGTGCTGGGCAGGCTGACGATGACGCGACCGGCGCCGTCGGCACCGCGGCGGAAGTCGATCTCGCGCAGCGCCAAACTGGCGGTGTTTTGCGGCGCAGCGAACTGCACGGTCGGCGCGGCGGGTGCAGCGCCCGAGGCGGCAACAGGCGCCACGGCCATTGCCGCGCCCGGGTTCTCAAGTATCAACAGCAGGGCCTTGCCTTGCAGCACCGCGCGGTAGCCCGACGCGGCCTTCAGGTTCAACACCAGGCGCGAGCGGTCACCGGCCTGCGCCACGCTGACCGAGCGCAGGTTGCCTTGATTGATTTCAACGCTGCTGCGGCCCAGCGCATTGGTGACGCCGGGCAGGTCGATGGCGATGCGCGGTGGCGCCTGCACCGCGAAGCCGTTGGGCAGGGCCGTCAAGGCTTCGGCCAGTTCCACGCGCACGACTTCAGTGCCCGACTGCTGGCTGCTGGTGATGGACTGGATCGCGTTCTGCGCCCAGGCGGCCGCAGGTACCCACAGCGCGCTGGCGGCGGTCATTGCAACAATGGCGGCTCGCCAAGGGAACATGGTGCAGGTCTCCTGATTCGTATTCATCGTGCCTTCTCCACCAACTGCAGCACGGCCGGCCGCTCTATCCATTCGCCCGCCGCGTCTTGCACGATCTCACGCAGCGCAATTTCGGTTTCGGCGATCTTCGTGATCCGGCCATAGTTCTGGCCCAGGTAATCGCCCGGTTTGACTTGATACAGCAGGTTGTCCACCCGCAGCAGGGCAAACGGATGGCCTTGCTTGCTGACGCTGCCGACCATGCTCATGCTGTCCAGTGGATAGGATTCCAGCGGTTCCTTGCGGCGGTTCAATTCGGCCGCCAGCAGTGAATTCGGCTGCCGCGCCTCTTGTTTGAGCGCCACCGTCAATTTCTGGGTGCTGAAGGGTTCCACCGCCTGCGCCGCGTCATAGGGCTGGGGGTCAAACTTTTTCGGGGCTTGCAGCGGCGAGACATTGGGTTTGACTTCGCGGCGTTGCTGCTCCATCCAGCCCCGCAACTCGTCCTCGTCGGCGCCGCAAGCGACCAGTGCGGTGGTGATCAGCAGCGCGGGCAGCAGCCAGGCACTGCCCGCGCGGTCTGCGGTTTGCAGGTTCAGGCGCTTCATTTGTTCTCGCCCCCAGCGGGCGGCTTGGTGCCCGGCGGTGGTTTGCGTTGGGCGGCAATTTCGCTGGCGTCCAGGTAGCGGTAGGTGCGTGCCGTGGCCTCCATGGAGAGCGCGCCGCCGGCGTCTTTGCCGTTGACGGGCGAGATGGCCAGGTTCTGCAGCGTCACGATGCGCGACAGGTTGGCCACGTCGGCTGCAAAGGAGCCGATGTCGTGGTACCGGCCGCTGACACGCACGGCGATGGGCAGCTCGGCGTAGTAGTCCTTGATCTGCACTTGGCCCGGTCGAAACAGTTCGAACTGCAGGCCACGGCCCAGGCCCGCCTGGTTGATGTCGGACAGCAGCACGTCCATTTCGGCGCGGCCGGGCAGCTGCTTTTCCAATTGGGTCACGTACTCTTGAACCTGCAACTTCTGCTTGCGCAATTCGCTCAGGTTGACGGCCTGCGCCAAGCGGTTGCGGTAGTCGGCCTTGAGCTTGGGTTCCTGCAGGCGTGCGGCGTCCAGCTCATCGGTGGCCGTCGAAATGAGGAGGACCCAGCTGGCCCCCACCACGGCGGCAGCGGCCAGCAGCCAGACTGCCACTTTGGGCAGCGCGGGCCATTGACCAGGCTCTTTGGGGTTGAGATTGCGGAACTGCGAGGCCGCGTGCTCGACCAGGCTGCTCACGTCGAAGTTGGCGGTGGTGTTCTTGGCCATGGCGCGCTTTAGCTGGCTTTCGCAGGCAAAGGCTGGGGCGTTGCGGCCGCAGCGGACGCGGCGCTCGCCGGGGCGGCAGCGGCCGCCGCAGCGCCCTGTTGCCGCTTCAGCGTGACGCGCATCGAAAAGTCGAAGAGCCGGCGTTGTTCACGGCTGGTGGTGGTCACGGCCACGGCCTTGATTTCGACCAGCTCGGGCTTCTCCAGCCAGGGTGAGTTGTACAAGGTGTTGCGGATGAACTCGGACACGCGCTCGTTGGTTTGCGCCGTGCCGGTGATGGCCACCACCTGGCCGGTTTGGCGGATCGTGGTGAGGTAGACGCCTTCAGGCGTCTGGCGCACCAGTTCGTTCAGCAGGTGCACGGGCACATTGCGGTCCGTCTGCAGGTCTTCGACGGCCTTCTGGCGCGCCTTCAGTGCGTCGATTTCGGCGCGCAGGGTGGCGATGTCCTTGATCTGCAGATCGAGCTTGGTGATCTCGCCTTTCAGGAAGGCATTGCGCGACTCTTGCGCTGAGGTCATCTGCCCCAGCACCGAGTACCAGAGCAGGGCGATGGCCGCACCGCCCACTGCGCACAAGGCCAGACTGATGAAAAAGGCCCGCTTGCGCTGGCGGCGTTTGTCCTGCCGGTGGGGCAGGAGGTTGATGAGGATCACTGGACAAATCTCCGCATCGCCAGGCCGCAGGCGGTGAGGTAGGACGGCGCTTCGCGCCGCACGCGGGGTTCACGCACGCCCGAACCCAGCTGCATCTGGTCGAAGGGGTTGACCACGTTGGACGCAAAGCCGGTGAGGTCGGTGACGCGGTCTTTCAGACCGGGCAGGGTAGCGGTGCCACCGGCCAGCATCACGTAGTGCACCTTGTGGTGCGGCGTGCTGGTGAAGAAGTATTGCAGCGCACGTCCGATTTCTTGCGACAGGCTGTCCACAAAAGGCGCCAGGATGGTCGAGTTGTAATCTTCAGGCAGGTCGCCGCTGAGCTTCTTGCCTTCTGATTCCTCGAAGGAAAAGCCGTACTGGCGTGAGATGAGCTGCGTCAGCTGCGACCCGCCAAAGGCCTGGTCGCGGTCGTACAGCATTTCGTCGTCGCGCAACACCTTCAGGCTGGTGGTGTCAGCGCCGATCTCAAAAAGCGCCACCAAGGCGTCGCGTCCTTCGCCGGGCAGGGCCGAAATCACGCGGCTCATGGCCAGCCGTGAGGCATGCGATTCGATGTCCAGCACGACGGGTTTCAGACCGGCGGCTTCGGCCAGACCCT
>JAYVBO010000008.1:0-4773 GCA_043750435.1 Betaproteobacteria bacterium
GGCCACTTGCCGCTGCGCCTGCGCTTCACGGTCTGCGACACCGGCATCGGCGTGGAAGCCGAACAGCTGAGCAAGCTGTTTTCGGCCTTTGTGCAGGCCGACGAGTCACCCACACGCCGTTATGGCGGCGCCGGCCTGGGGCTGGCCATCACCCAGCGCCTGGCTGAGCTGATGGGTGGCGAAGTCGGTGTGCGCAGCCAGATCGGTGTCGGCAGCCAGTTCTGGTTCACGGCGCGCTTCGAAACGAGCGCCGACTGGTCGGACGCGGCTTCTGCCGCGTCGGCGGTGCCGGCGCCGACCGCCGCTGTGCCCGAACTGGCCATTGCCGGGCTCGATCTGCGGCTGGCCCTGCGCAACATCGGCGGGCGTGCGGATGTTCTGCATCGCGTGTTGCGGCAGTTTGCCGCCCACTACCCGGCGGGCAGCCTGCGGTTGACCGCCATGTTGGCCGAAGGCGACCTGGCGGCGGTGTCGGCCGCCGCGCATTCCGTGAAGGGCGCTTCGTCCGCCATCGGCGCGGTGCGCCTGCCGCAGCTGGCCGAGGCGGTGTGCGCCGCGGTTGCCCAAGCGGGGCCGCAGGCCCACATCGCCACGGCGGCACTGGCCCTGCAAGACGAACTGAATGCCGTGGTGCGCCACCTGCAGGCCAACCCTGGCCTGGACGAGGTGCCGGTAGCCCACGGCGACGGTTTGCCGGCGCTGGGGGCCGCCGAACTGGACGCTTTCGCCGCGCAACTGTTGGCCGCCGACTTCCGGGCGCTGACGGTTTACCGCAGCCTGCTGCCCGGCCTGCGCGCGGGCCCGGCAGCGGCGGCGGCCGAACTGGACAGTGCGCTGCGGGTGCTGGATTTCGACGGCGCGCTGGCGGCGCTGCGTGCTTGGCGCGGCTGAGCCGCAACAGCGCTTAGGGGCCGCCGCGACGGCGCTGCCAGGCCAGCAGTTCGCCCACGAAGCCGCGGCGGAAGCCCACCACGCACAGCACGAAGATCACGCCAATGATGACGGTGACCCAAGAGCCCACGCGGTCGGCCAGCAGGTCTTGCAGGCCGATGATGGTGAAAGCACCCAGCACCGGGCCGGCGAAAGTGCCCATGCCACCCAGCAGGGTCATCAGCACCACCTCGCCCGACAGCGACCAGTGCGCGTCGCTCAGCGTCGCAAAGCCCAGCACGAGTGTTTTCAAAGAGCCCGCCAGGCCAGCCAGGCTGGTGGACAGCACGAAGGCCAGCAGCTTGTACTTGTCGACGTCATAGCCCAGCGAAATGGCGCGCGGCTCGTTCTCGCGGATGGCCTTCAGCACCTGCCCGTAAGGCGAATGCACGATGCGGATGATGGCCAGGAAGACGGCCACGAAAACCGTCAGCACCACGAAGTACATGGCGATGTCGTTCTGCAGCGGAATCAGCCCGAATAGCTTGCCGCGCGGCACGCCCTGCAGGCCGTCTTCACCGCCCGTGAACGGCGCTTGCAGCCAGACGAAATAGATCATCTGCGCCATGGCCAGCGTGATCATCGCGAAGTAGATGCCCTGGCGGCGGATGGCAATCAGCCCGACCAGCAGGCCGATCAGGCCGGCGCCCAGCATGCCGGCCAGCACGCCCAGTTCAGGGCTGAAGCCCGCGCTGCGCACCAGATAGCCGGTGAAGTAGGCCGCCGCACCCAGATAGGCCGCGTGGCCGAAGGACAGCAGGCCGGTGTAGCCCAGCAGCAGATTGAAAGCGCAGGCGAAGATGGCGTAGCACAGCGCCTTCATCACGAAGATGGGGTACAGGCCGATGAAAGGCGCGGCGATCAGCAGCGCCAGCCCGGCCAGCCAGGCCAGGCGCGAATAGCGGGTCAGCGACGATTCGGAAGAGGCACTCATCACTTCTCTTTCCCGAACAAGCCGGCCGGCCGGATCATCAACACGATGGCCATGATCACGAAGACCACGATGCTGGAAGCCTCGGGGTAGAAGACCTTGGTCAGCCCTTCAATCAGGCCCAGCGCCAGGCCGGTGAGGATGCTGCCCAGGATGGAGCCCATGCCGCCGATGACGACCACCGCGAAGACCACGATGATCAGGTTGCTGCCCATCAGCGGCGTGATCTGGATGACCGGCGCGGCCAGCACGCCGGCCAGCGCGGCCAGGCCGGCGCCGGCGCCGTAGGTCAGCATCACCATCATCGGCACGTTGACGCCGAAGGCCTGCACCAGCGCCGGGTTCTCGGTGCCGGCACGCAAGTAGCTGCCCAGGCGTGTGCGCTCAATGATCCACCACGTGGCCAGGCAGACCAGCAATGAAGCGAAGACCACGAAGCCGCGGTAATTCGGCAGCACCATGAAGCCCAGGTCGGTGGCGCCTTGCAGCAATTCGGGCACGGCGTATTGCTGGCCCGAGACACCGAACTGGTCGCGGAAGATGCCTTCGGCGATCAGCGCCAGTCCGAAGGTCAACAGCAGGCCGTAGATGGGGTCGATCTTGTACAGCCGCTGCAGCAGCGTGCGTTCTACCACCACGCCCATCGCGCCCACCACCAGCGGCGCCAGGACCAGCGACCACCAGAATCCGATTTCAAACCGGTCCATCAGGAACCAGGCCACGTAGGCGCCAATCATGTACAGCGCGCCGTGCGCGAAGTTCACGATGCCCAGCAGGCCGAAGATGACCGCCAGGCCCAGGCTGAGGATGGCGTAGAACGAGCCGTTGACCAGACCCAGCAAAAGCTGGCCCAGAAAGGCTTGCAGGGGGATGCCGAAGATCTCCATCGCGGGCTCGTTCGTTCTCTCAGCGCTTCAGCCGTTCACTTCCAGGCGACGCACTTGGACTCGGCTTTCGTGGTCCAGGCCTCTTCACCCTTGAAGGTTTGCGCCACGGTGTAGTAGTCCCAGGGCTCGATCGACTTGTCCGGTGACTTGACCTGCATCAGGTACATGTCGTGGATCATGCTGCCGTCGCCACGGATGAAGCCGCCCTTGGTGAAGATGTCGTTGATCTTGGTCTTCTTCATCTGCGCCAGCACCTTGTCGCTGTCGTCGCTGCCGGTGGCTTTGACGGCGTTCAGGAACTGCAGCGTGGCCGAGTAGTCACCGGCCTGGATGGACGACGGCATGCGCTTCATCTTCTCGAAGAACTTGCGGCTCCAGGCGCGCGTGTCGGCGTCCTTGTTCCAGTACCAGCTGTCGGTCAGGTACATGCCCTGGGTGGTCTTCAGGCCCAGGCTGTGGATGTCATTGATGAAGACCAGCAGACCGGCCAGCTTCATGGTCTTGGTGACGCCAAATTCGTTGGCCGCCTTGATGCTGTTGATGGTGTCGCCACCGGCGTTGGCCAGGCCCAGGATCTGCGCCTTGCTGCCCTGCGCTTGCAGCAGGAAAGAACTGAAGTCGCTGGCCGAAAGCGGGTGCTTGACGGTGCCCACCACGGTGCCGCCGGCGGCCTTCACCACCGCAGCGGTGTCGGACTGCAACTGCGCGCCGAAAGCGTAGTCGGCCTGCAGGAAGTACCAGCTCTTGCCGCCCGCCTTCACGACGGCATTGCCCGTGCCCTTGGCCAGTGCCACGGTGTCGTAGGCCCAGTGCAGGGTGTAAGGGTTGCACTGCTCGTTGGTCAGTGCCGAAGTGGCTGCGCCGATGGCGATGAACAGCTTCTTCTTTTCGGCTGCCACCTTGGCCATGGCCAGCGCGGTGCCCGAGTAGGTGCCACCGATCAGCATGTCCACGCCCTGGGTGTCGAACCACTCGCGGGCCTTGGCGGCCGCCACGTCGGCCTTGTTCTGGTGGTCGGCGTACAGCACTTCGATCTTCTTGCCCGCGATGCTGCCACCGGCATCGGCGATGGCCATCTTGATCGCCTCGACGCCGCCGGCACCGTCGATGTCGGAATACAAGCCCGACATGTCGGTGATGATGCCGATTCTGATCACTTCGCCAGAAATCTGGGCTTGTGCCGGCGCCACACCGACGACCAGGGCCGAGACAGCCAACGCGCAGGCGGCAGAGATTTTCTTGAGTTTCATGATGTCTCCAGACAAGGAAAAGTAAGGCGGGGTAAGGGAAACTTCAGGCTGCAGGGGCGTGCGGTCACACACCCAGGTATTCGTGCAGCCGCTCCATGCGCGCGGGCAATTCGGCCTGCGTGAATTGCTGGATGACTTCACCGTGCTCGACCACCAAAAAGCGGTCGGCCAGCGGTGCTGCGAAGCGGAAGTTCTGCTCCACCATGACGATGGTGTAGCCCTGCTTGCGCAGCGCCGTCACCATCTCGGCCAGCTTCTGGACGATCACCGGCGCCAGGCCTTCCGAGATCTCGTCCAGCAGCAGCAAACGTGCGCCGGTGCGCAGGATGCGCGCCACCGCCAGCATCTGCTGCTCACCGCCTGAAAGCCGCGTGCCCTGGCTGCTGGCGCGCTCTTGCAGGTTCGGAAACATCGCGTAGATGTCTTCCACGCTCATGCCGCCGGGCGCCAATTGCGGCGGCAGCATCAGGTTCTCTTCGGCCGACAGGCTGCTGAAGATGCCGCGCTCTTCCGGGCAGTAGCCGATGCCCATGCGCGCGATGCGGTGGGTGGCCATGCTGATGGTCTCAACCCCGCGCACCTTGATGCTGCCCTTGCGGCTGCCGATCAAACCCATGATGGCGCGCAGCGTGCTGGTGCGGCCCGCGCCGTTGCGGCCCAGCAGGGTGACGACTTCGCCTTCATCGACGTGGAAGTTGATGCCGTGCAGCACATGGCTTTCGCCGTACCAGCCGTGCAGGTCGCTGACTTCGAGGAAGGGTTGCGCCATCAATGC
>JAYVBO010000009.1:0-4771 GCA_043750435.1 Betaproteobacteria bacterium
CGGTCGAAGAACATGAACAGCCCGGCGATGAGCGCGGCCGAGGCGGCGAAGATGATCAGCGTCTGCCCAGTGATGCTCAGAGCGCCCAGGCTGAAGCGCGCGTCCCAGAAAGGCGGGTTGCGAAAGCCCTCGGCGCCGAAGAAGAGCAGGCCCAGACCGGTCAGCGCGAAGTGCACGCCGACGGAAACGATCAGCAGCGACAGCACGCTGGAGTCGGCCAGTGAACGGTAGGCCAGGCGGTAGACCAGCGGCCCCATCGGTGTGATCAGGGCCAGCGTCAAGGCGGCCTGCACCAGCAGCGTGGGCTTGGCCGGCGCCAGCACGATCACCAGCCCGGCGGCCAGCAGCGGCAGCAGGCCGTTGCGCAGCAGTTCGCGCCCCAGGCGTGCCGGTGCCCAGCGGTCGCGCACGGCCTGCGCCACGTCCATGGCGCTGGCCAGTGCGGCCATCAGCAGCAGCAGCCAGACGGTGCCGGGTGTGCGGCCTTCCTGAAGCAGCGCCATCGTCAGCGCCCCGAAGGCGACGTATTCGCCCTGCGGGATGAAGACGATGCGCGTGACGGCAAACACCAGCACCAGCGCGATCGCCACCAAGGCGTAGATGGCCCCATTGGTGATGCCGTCCAACCCAAGGATGCCGGCTATCGTGAAGTCCATGCGGGTGTTTCCGTTTCAGTCGAGGTGCTGAATTACGGCTCGAGTTTCCACTCGCCATTCACCACCTTCATCACCACGCCGGTGTCGGCGCGGAAGCCCCAGTGGTCGGTGGGTGTGAAGTCCAGCACGCCGTGGGTGACGGCCAGGGCCGGCGTCGATTCGATGGCGTCTTTCAGGGCCGCACGGAATTCAGGCGTGCCGGGCTTGGCCTTTTTCAGCGCAAGGGGGATGACGCGTTCCAACAGCAGGTAGGTGTCAAAGCCGTGGGCGCCGAACTGGTTGCGCGTGCCCGGGCCGTGGATGGCCTCGTAGGCGGCATTGAACTTCACGCCCAGCGCCTTGCTGGGGTGGCTGTCAGGCAGTTGTTCAGCCACCACCACCGGGCCGCTGGTGACCAGCGTGCCTTCCACGGCCTTGCCGCCGATGCGCATCAGGTCTTTGCTGGCGGCGGCGTGGGTCTGGTAGACCTTGCCCTTGAAGCCGCGTTCCACCAGGCCCAACTGCGGCATGGCCGCGCCGCTGCCTGAGGCCACGACGATCATCGCGTCGGGGTTGGTGGCCACCAGTTTCAGGGCCTGCGCGGTGACGCTGGTGTCGGCGCGGGCGAAGCGCTCAGTCGCCAGCAGTTTGATGCCGGCCTTGTCCAGCAGCGGCAGCAAGGCTTGCAGCCACTGCTCGCCGTAGGCGTCGGTGTAGCCCAGGAAGCCGACAGTCTTGATGCCGTGCTTGACCATGTGGTTGACCATGGCAATGGCCATCACGCCATTGCTTTGCGGCATGCGAAAGCTCCACGGGTCTTTGCCGGGCGGCAGGCCGATGGGCGACAGCGCCAACTGCACGGTCTTGGTTTCGGTGGCCACTTCCGACATGGCGATGGCCACCGGCGTGACGCCCGAACCGATGAGGATGTCGACCTTGTCTTCACTGACCAGGCGGCGCGCGTTCTGCACGCCCTTGGTGGGGTCGGTGGCGTCGTCCAGGATGATCAGCTTGATCTTCTCGCCGGCGATGGTGGCCGGCCACATCTTCAGGCCGTTGCTCATGGGGATACCCAGGCCGGAACCGGGGCCGGTGAGTGACAGGCTGGCGCCGACGGTGATGTCGGCGTAGGCGCTGGCGCAGGCCAGCAAGGCAGCCGCAGCCGCGACCGTGGTCTTCTTCAGGATCGTCATGTTTGTCTCCAGACGGTGGGGGTGATGGTGGTTTTCAGGAACGGGCTACGAACACAAGGCGCGGATGTCTTCGGGCACCGCTATGGCCTTGATGCGCTCGGCATTCTCGGGGTCGCGGATGCAGAAGGCGCGCACTTCCGTGCCTTCGCACAACAGCGTGTCGCCGCGCTTCACCACATGGCGATGACGGAAGGTCTTGGCCGACCATTCCTCAACCGTGGTGTGTACTTCGATGGTTTCGCCATAGGTGGCCGGGCGCTTGAAGCGGGTGTTGATTTCCAGCAGCGGCGTGCCGATGATGCCCCGCGTCTTCACCAGTTCGCGCCAGGGCGGCACGCCGCAGGCCATGAAGAAAGCCAGTGAGGCTTCGTCCATCCAGCGGCTGAAATTGGGGAAGAAAACAATGCCGGCCGGGTCGCAGTCGCCGAACTGCACGTTGACGGTGTAGATGTGGGTCTTGCTCATGCGGCCTCGGGGTTTTCGATCAACAGGGCGATGCCTTGGCCGCCGCCCACGCAGGCCGACGAAATGCCCCAGCGTGCGCCGATTTCCTTCAACTGGCGCGCCACGCTGATGGTCAGCCGCACGCCGGTGGCGGCCAGCGGGTGGCCCAGCGCGATGGCGCCGCCCTTGACGTTCAGCCTGTCCAGGTCCAGCCCCAGTTCGCGGCCCACAGCCAGCGTCTGCGCGCCTTGTGCTTCGTTGATCTCGAAGCGCGCAATGTCGCTGAGTTGCAGCCCGGTGCGTTCCAGCAGCAAACGGATGGCGGGCGCCGGGCCTATGCCCATGATTTCCGGCGGTACGCCGACCACGGCCGATGCCGCCAGCCGGCCCAGCGGCGCGCGGCCCCAGCGGCGCATCGCGTCGCCCGAAGCGACGATGGCGGCGGCGGCGGCGTCGGTCAGCGCCGAACTGTTGCCGCCGGTCTGCACGCCGTCCTTGAACACCGTGCGCAGCTTGGCCAGCACCTCGGGCGGCGTGGGGCGCGGGTGGGTGTCGCGGTCGGCCACTGTGTGCTTGCCGGACAGCCGGATGCCGCGCGGCTTGTAGCCTTCGAGCTCGAAGATTTCATTCGTGACCGGCACGATCTCGTCCGCGAACCAGCCCGCTTCCTGCGCTGCCACGGCCTTGGCAAAGGACGAGGCCGCGAAGGCGTCCACGTCCGCGCGGCTGATGTTGTATTTCCGGGCCAGGTTCTCGGCCGTCTGGATCATGTTGATGCCGGCGGCGCTGTCGCCTAAAGCCTCCCACAGGAAGTCCTTGAAGGCCACGCCGGCGCCCAGCTTGAAGCCGCCGCGGTGGTCGAAGGCGGCGATGGGGTTGCGCGTCATGCTCTCGGTGCCCACCACCAGGGCCAGGCTGGCCGCGCCCAGCATGATCTGTTCACCGGCCTGGCGGAAGATTTCGAAGCCGGTGCCGCAGATGCGCTGCGCGTTGAGCGCCGGCACCTCCACCGGCACGCCGGCGTACAGGCCGATGTGGCGCGCCACGTAGAACTGGTCAAAGCCGCCCGGCGCCATGTTGCCGGTGACCACGCTGTCGATGTCGGCCGGGTTGATGCCGCTGCGCTTCAACACTTCACGCGCGGCCTTGATGCCCAGGTCGATGGGGTTGGCGTCGGCGAAGGCGCCCATGTAGTCGACTTGCGGCGTGCGCAGGCCGTCGAGGATGTAGACCTCTTCAAAGCGGTTGAAAAAACCTTTGAGCGCTGGTGTCATGACTTGCTCACTTTCGCCGCGCGGCCTTCCAGGAAGGCCCGCACGCGCAGCTTGGCCGCTTCGTCGCCTTGGGCGATGCTGGCCATCATGGCTTCCATGAACAGGCCGTCGCTGGCCGACAGGTCGGCAATGCGCGGCAGGGCCTGCGTGATGGCGTAGTTGCTCAACGGCGCGTTGCTGGCGATCTTGGTCGCCAGTTCCAGCGCCTTGGCCAGGCCGGCACCGTCGGCCACGCGGTAGTTGCTGATGCCGAAAGTCTGGCCTTCATCGGCGTCGAAGACGCGGCCGGTCAGCATCATGTCGGTCATGCGCGCCACGCCGATCAGGCGGCTGATGCGCACCGAACCGCCGCCGCCCACGAAGATGCCGCGCGTGCCTTCAGGCAGGCCGTAGAAGGTGCTGTCTTCGGCCACCCGCAGGTGCGCCGCGCTGGCCAGTTCCAGCCCGCCGCCGACCACCGCGCCGTGCAGCACGGTGACGACGGGCACCGGCCCGAACTGGATGGCGTCGAAGCAGGCGTGCCAGGAACGCGAGTGGTGCACGGCTTCAAACACCGTGCGTTCGCTGATTTCGCTGAGGTCGAGCCCGGCGCAAAAATGCTGGCCTTCACCGCTGATGACGGCGGCGCGGATGTCGGCCAGGTGCAAGGGCATGTTCACCCACAGCGTGTGCAGTTGCGCCAGCAATTCGTCGCTGACCGAATTGCGCTTGGCGGGTCGGTTCAGGCGCACGTGCAGCACCGGGCCGGCGCGGGCCAAAAGCAGCAGGTTCAGGCCGGCCAGCGGCGCGGGCAGGGGTGTCAAGGGTTCAAAGGCGAGGGACATGATGGTGTGCAGCAGGTTGTGGACGCGGCGTGGCGGCGCGCCGGTCAGGGCCGGATGACGCGGGCGTCGGCGGGCGTGGCGTACAGCGCTTCGACGGCGTCGGCGCGGCGCGCCAGGGTCAAGCGCTGGTTGAGGTAGCCCTTGTCGGTGATTTCACCAGCGGCGGCGCTGGGGTTGTCGGGCAGCAGCAGGGCGCGGGTGGGTGTTTGCGACGAGCCGGCGTGTTCGGCCTTCAATGCGTTCAAGGCGGCGCGCACGGCGGCCTGCATCTGCTCTGCGGGCAGGGCGCGGCCGGCTTCGCTGAGGAACACCAGCGCGCCGATTTCGCTGCGGTCGTGGCCGGTGATGACCACGTCTTGCGCATACGGGGCCAGCGCCGAAACCACCTTCACGCGCAAGGT
>JAYVBO010000010.1:0-2037 GCA_043750435.1 Betaproteobacteria bacterium
CCGCTGTGGCCGGCCTGGTGGCGCTTCATGGGCACAGCGGCGCTGGGCGGTGGGGTAGGCATGGCGGTGGTCGCGGCGGGCGTCGCGCTGGGTCTGCACTACCTGCTGGCACAGGCGGTGGCCACGGCGGTGGTCCTGCTGCTGACCTACACCGTCAACCGGGTGTGGACCTTCGGCTGACGCGCGTCAGACCAGCCGCACCTGGGCGGCGTCCAGGTCGGCCTTGAAGTCGTCCGACGCCAGATACGCCAGTTCGCGCACACGGGCCGCTGCAATGGGGTCGGGTGGTGTTTCGGCGAGCTCTTGCGAGGTCATAGCCTCACCCGGGTGGCAGAAGATCAGGCTGCCGTCTTCGGGCAGCGCAGCCAGCCAGCTTTGCATCAGGTGGCGGTAGTCGGGCCGCACGAAGTCGTAGACACCGAAGAGCTGGGTGTTGGCGTGGCGGTGCAGGGCGACCAGTTGCCGCCCCAGCGTGCGCCCGCCGGTGCCTTCAATGAGCAGGCGCTTGACCAGATAGCCCGGCCCTTGCACGCGGCCGGTGTGGCGCACGCGGATGTCGGCGCGCGGCGCCAGCAGGGCCAGCAGGGCCTCGCGCACCTGGGGCAGGTGGTGGACATGCTGGTGGCCGTCGACATGGCTGGGCGCCTTGCCGCGGCCTTGCTCGAAGGCCTGGAACTGTGCGCGCAATTCGGCCCCCAGCGCGGCTTCGGGCAGGCGTTGCAGGTGGGCGTTGACGATCAGCGTTTCCAGGCTCGGAAATTGCGGCCACAGGGCGGCCAGTTCGGGCGACAGCGGCCGGCCTTCGGTCAGGTTGAAGTGCAGGCCGGTGCGCACGCGGCCTTGCCGCACGGCGGCCAGTGCCACCAGTTCACGCGCCGCCTGCGGCCAGCGCGGGCCGTTGACCAGGCAGGACACATCGGTCAGGCGCCAGGCTTGCGCCAGCTTCAAGATGCCGCGGTCGATGGCCGGCGACCAGCCGTAGTCATCGGCGCACAGCGCCAGTGCCTTGCTCACGGCTGGCCCGCAGCGCTCATGCCGAAGTGCTGACCGCTGCGGTGGCTTCGGCGGCATCAATCGGGCCGGGCACAGGACCGATGCGCCCTTGTCCGGCGCTTTCGCGCAGCAAGTACACCGGGCGCCGCTTGACCTCGGTGAAGATGCGGCCGACGTATTCGCCCAGGATGCCGATGGACAGCAGTTGCACGCCGCTGAAGAACATCAGGCTGACCACCACCGTGGACCAGCCGGGCACCGGGTTGCCGTTGACCCAGTGGTCCATGATCAGCCAGCCGCCGTAGCCGATGGCGCCGATGGCGATCAGGCTGCCCAGGCCGCTCCACAAGCGCAGCGGCAGGGTCGAAAAAGCGGTCACCCCGGTGAGGGCCAGGCCCAGCAAACGGGTGAAGGAAAAACTGCTGGTGCCGGCGGCGCGCGGCGCCGGTTCGTAGCGGATGAATTCGGTGCGAAAGCCGACCCAGGCGTACAGGCCCTTGAGGAAGCGGTTGCGTTCGGGCAGGGCCAGCAGCGCAGCCACCACCCGGCGGTCCATCAGGCGGAAGTCGCCGGCGTCAGCGGGTATCGGCACCGGTGAACCGGCGTTGACGATGCGGTAGAAAAGGTCGGTACCCAGGCGCTTGGCCCAGCTCTCGTCGCTGCGGTTTTGACGCACCGCACACACCGCGTCGGCACCCCGCCGCCAGCCGTCCAGCATTTCCGGCAGCAGGCTCAAAGGGTGCTGGCCGTCGGCGTCGATCATCACCACCACCTCGCCGGTAGCGTGCTCCAGCCCGGCCGTCAGCGCGGCTTCCTTGCCGAAGTTGCGTGACAGCGCGAGGTAGCGCACGCCGGGCTGTTGCAGCCAGGGGCGGATGACCGTGTCGGTGCCGTCGCGGCTGCCGTCGTTGACGACGATGATTTCCCAGCGTGGGCTCAGGGCTGCCAGGGCCGCGCCCAGTTCGGCCAGCAAGGTGGGCAGGTGGCCGGCCTCGTTGTAGGCCGGCACCACGCAGCTGATGGAAGGGGTGTGGCCGCGCGCTG
>JAYVBO010000011.1:0-4763 GCA_043750435.1 Betaproteobacteria bacterium
GTAGGCCTCGCTCATGTCCTGCGCGCAAGCAGGTGGTCGGCCAGGGTGGCGATGCAGGCCAGCGCCCGCCGCGTCTCTTTGCTGTCGTGCATGCGCACGCCGTAGTGTTGCTGGATGGCCATGGCCACCTGCAGGGCGTCCAATGAATCCAGCGCCAGCCGGCTGTCCGGGCCGAACAGGATTTCATCGTCGGCCAAGCCACCGGCGGGCGCGGTCTTCTCGGCCGCTTCCAGCACCAGGGTCTTGAGTTCGGCGATCAGTTCGGCGCGGTTGCGGGTCATCGCATATTCCTCATTGCACGCGCTTCATCGCGCATTGCGTCTGAACAGCAGCCAGGCCACCACCAGCATCAAGGTGGCGAAGGCCAGCAGGCGCAACACATGGGGCGCGGCGTTGGCCAGGCCACCGCCGCGCAGCAGCACCGCCAGCAGCGCCTCCAGGCCCCAGTTCATCGGCGACAGCGCGGCCAACTTCTGCATGAAGCCGGGCATCACGAAGGTCGGCACCATGATGCCGCCGATGGCCGCCAGCAGCACATTCAGCACCGGCCCCACCGCCGCCGCCTGCGCCTGCGTGCGCAGCAGACAGGACAGCATCAGGGCCAGGCTGACCGCCGCCGCGCTGATGGCGCCGATGACCAGCACCAACGCCGGCCACTGCACGCCTTGCAGCGACAGCGCGTCGCCGCCCAGCAGCGGCATCAGCCAGGCACCAACCATCAGCATCAGCACGGCCTGCAGCAGGTTGACCCCCATGTAGGGCAGCGCCTTGGACGCCAGCAACACGCTGTGCGGCACGCCCAGGCTGCGCAGCCGCGCCAGCGCGCCGCAGCGGCGTTCTTCAACGAAAAGGTTGGACAGCGCTGCGATGACGAAGAACATGCCAAACACCAGCCAGGCCGAAACGTTCTGCTGCACCGAACTGGGCCGCGGCCCGCCGCTGGCATAGCGTTCGGCCGTGACCAGCTTGGCCAGGGTGGCGCCGGGCTCGATCAACGCGCCCATGGCCTGCAAGGCCACGCGCGCTTTTTGCGGGCCGGCCGTGGCCTCAAGTTCAGCGCGCAGCGAGTTGAAGAGATTGCCGTCGATGCCGGGTTCGGCCAGCAGGTGTATCTGCGGCTGCACCGGGCCGCGGGCCTGCGCCATCAGGTTGGCAAAGCCGGCGTCGATGACGATGACGTACTTCAATTCGCCGGCCCGCAACTGGGCCTGCCAGTCGGCCGGCAAGGGCAGCGCCGCGCCGTGCCCCTGCTGCCACAAGCCGGTGAATTCCTGGGCCAAGGCGCTGGGTTCACGGATGTCGAAGGCGTGGCGCATCGACCGCAGCGGCGGGTTGTAGACATCCTGCAAGGCCAGCGACATGACCACGATGAACAGCAGGGGCATCAGGAACAGCGCGGCCAGGCCGTGCAGGTCGCGCCGCAGGGCGAGCAGTTCTTTGCGGATCAGGGCGTAGAGCATGGGTCGGGGGCGGTCCGTCGCGTTCTGGCGTTCAAGCACGGTCAATCACGAAGGGGCCGCTGGGTCAGCGCCATGAACAGTTGCTCGAGGTTGCAGCGGCCGAAGTCGGCGTGCTGCACCACGGCGCCTGCGGCTTGCAGCGCCTGCAGCACGCCGACCGGCGTGGTGGATGCGGTCAGGCGCAGGCGTACGGTGTGGCCTGATGCCAGGTCGGCCGCGGCGCCAGCCTCGATGCTGCCGTAGCGGCCCAGCAGTTCGTGCAAGGCCGCTGGCGACAAGCCGCTGGCGCTGACCGTCAGCAGCGTGGCGCCTTCGGCCAGCAGTTCGCTCAGGGCGCCGTCACGCAGCACGCGACCGTGGTCGATGATCAGCACGCGGTCGGCGATGGCCTCGATCTCGTCCATGTAGTGCGAGGTGTAGATCACGGCCGCCCCGTCGCGCGCCAGGCGCTGGATGGCGTCGAGCACAAAGGCACGGGTCTGCGGATCGACACCCACGGTGGGCTCGTCGAAGACGATCAAATCGGGCTGGGGCAGCAGGGCGATGGCCAGATTGAGGCGTCGCTTCAAGCCGCCCGACAGTTGATCGGCACGCGCATGCACATGGCGTTCCAACTGCGCCGTTGCGATGCAGGCCTGCATGCGCGCCGCGCGCTGCGCCCCCGCCAGCCCTGCCGCACCGGCAAAGCAGGCCAGGTTCTGCGCCACCGTCAGCATGGGGTAGAAGGCCAGCTCTTGCGGCGCGACGGCGATGCGCGTGGGTTGGGCGGCGCGCACCTGCGCCAGCGGCAGGCCGTCAACCAGCACCTCGCCGCGCTGCACCGCCAGGCCGCCCGACAGGTGCGAGATCAGCGTGGTCTTGCCCGCGCCGTTGGGGCCCAGCAAGCCCAGCACCTGGCCGCGGGCGGCGTGCAGCGTCACGTCGGTCAAGGCGTCGGCCGCAGCGCCGGGGTAGCGATGGCCGAGATGGCGGATGGACAGCATCAGCGCACCGCCGCTTTCAGTGCGCGGAAGAAGGCTTCTTCTTGCTGCGCCTGGCCGCGCAGCAGTTCGGCCAGGGCCCCCGGGTTCATCGGCTCACGGCCTTTGATCATGCGTGCGGCCGACAGCGCGAACCGCCGCCAGCCGTCACCGATCTGGTTCAGCTGTTCTGAAAATTCGGCCAGCACCGGCCGCTGCGTCAGCACCGCCGCTTCCTGCAGAAAGGCCGCGTAGAGGAAGCGAAAGCCCGCGCCACCGGTGCCGATTTCTTCTTGCATGCGGATGATGTGGCCAACGAAATGCGGTGTGGCTGCGGCCGTTGGCGGCAGCGATGCCAGCTTGCGCGCCAGCAGGCACATGCCGCGCACGCCGGCGATCGGCATGGGCGTCAGCATCGTGCGCGCGGTCTTGGCGATGGCCAGGCACAGGTCTGCCGGCTGCACCGCTTTGCGGCCTATGCCCTGCGGGTAATACAGCAGGCCTTTGGGGCCCAGCAGGCCCTTGGCGAAACGCGCACGTGCCAGGTCGGCGCTGCTGCAGCGCACGGGTTCTTCGAAGACCGGGTCGCTGATCAGGTAGTCGTCGCCGGCCTTGCCGTAGACCAGCAGGTTGTGGCCGTTGAAATGGAATCGCATGTCGGGCGGGAAATACGGCAGCCAGTACACCGAGGTCTGCAAGCCCACCACCTGGCCCTGCGCCAGCAACGCGTCCAGCCGGGCCTGGCCCGCCGCTGCGTGGCCAAAGGTCTCGAAACGAAAACGTGCCGCCAGCGGCGCCATCAGGCCTTTGATGATGGAACGCGGCGGCGAACGGTAGGCCACCAGCGGCAGGCCCGCCAGCTTGATGAAGGGCAGATAGGCGAACGACAAACCCGACGACAAGCCGAAGGCCAGGGCCTCGGTCATGGCCACGCCGTGGTGGCGCAAGAGATTGGCCATCACACCGCTTTCGCAGTGCGCCGCGTGCTGGTGGGCGAAGGTCACGGCAGGCGGTCGACAGCCTGCACCGTCAAACCCAGCGCATCGGCATAGCGTTGCTTGTGCGCCAGCGACAGACCCGCGTAAATGGCAGCGCGCAAATGACGACGCACGCGCCAGCGCCACAAGCCGGTGCTTTGCGACAGCAGCGCCACGTCCATGCGGCGGGCGTACATCCAATATTCCAGCGGCGCCGACAAACCGGCCAGCACCCGCGCATGGGCCGCCAGCGCCTGCGCCTGCAGGGCATCCACAGCCTGCGTGGTGACGATCTCTTCAGCTTCCCAGCCCGGCGTGGCCACCCCCACCATGCGGCCGTCGGCGGCGCGCGCGTAGACCAGCTTGCGTTGGCCGGCGAGCGTGGCGTTGCCTTCCTGGGGCACGGCGCCGATTTCCATCAAATGGCTTCCATCAGACGGCTTCCATCAGCACCACGCCGCTGGCGAAACGGCCGCTTTCGGGTATGCCCATCAAGAGCTTATGGCCCGGCTTCACACGCCCCGATCGAAACAGTTCGTCCAGCATGATGAAGGGCGACGCCGAACCGGTATTGCCTTTGCTGGCCAGGTTGCTGAACCAGCGCTCACGCGGAATGGGCAGGCCGATATCCACCAGGCATTTGAAGACCGGCTGCGCGAAGTAAGTGGAAGACAGATGGGGCAAGAACCAGTCGATGTCTTCGGCCCGCAGCTGGCGCTTGTCCATCAACAGCTTCAGCGGTTCCGCCATCGTGGTGCGCACGATGTTGTCGTCCAGCAAACGCACATCCTGCTTGATGGCAAAGATGGATTTCGAAGCCCAGTCTGGCGGCGAGAAATCCATCCAGCCGCGCAGCGACCCATCTGCATTTTTCTCGGCCCCGGCATACATGCAGGCCGGCAATTCATGGGCCGCCGACGACATTTCGATCCAGTCGACGCGCAAGGAAAGTGGCCCGCATGGCGTGTCTTCCAACAACATGGCGCCGGCGCCGTCGGAAAGCATCCAGCGCAGAAAGTCTTTCTCGAACGCAATTTCCGGATGCTTCTCCAGTTGGTCGGCCAGCACTTCCAGTTTCTGTGCGAGTTCGGTTTCGAAATGATGGCCACGCAAGATCGGCGAAACCAGCTCCGACCCCGTGGCCACTGCGCGCCGCACATCGCCGGCGCGTATGGACAACCAGGCATGCTTCATGGCGGCAATGCCCGACAGGCAGACACCGGCGCAGGACACGGTTTCCAGCCGGGGCCAACCGAGTTCGCCATGCACCATGGCCGCGTGGCTGGGCAGCAGTTGATCGGGCAAAGAAGTGCCGGTGGCCAGGCATTCCACCGCGTCTATGCGGCCCATGGCCCGTATGGCTTCGG
>JAYVBO010000012.1:0-2031 GCA_043750435.1 Betaproteobacteria bacterium
CCAGCGCCGCCGCAGTGTGTTGCAGGCCAGACGCATGACCGAATGAACTGCTGGCCGGCTCGGCACGCACCAGCACGCGCTTGCTGGCGCGGTGGGCCACAACGCGGCCGCGTTTGACGGCCTTGCTGGCCAGCGCCTTGCTGGCCAGCGCCTTGCTGTGGCTGCTGGCCTTGGCCACTTTGGCATGGGGCTTGTGCTGGGCGGCGGCGCTGGCAGCGGCCGGCAGGAAGGCCATCAGCAGCGTGACGACACATGCCAGCAGCTGCTTCGTTCCAGTCAAATTGGTTTTGTGCATCAGGTTCCCAGCGCAAGCCTATCCCACAGTGTAGGTGAAGGTAAAAAAGCACGCAAGATCAAGCGCTTGCGTGTTTTTCCTAAAGTATCACGCTGCAAAGATTTTTTGAGCACCTGAAGGTGCCGGCATCAGCCCTGCGCTGCCACCCGATCGGCATTGCTGTGCAGCTTGTTCAGCGCCGACAAATAGGCCTTGGCCGAGGCCACAACGATGTCCGGATCGGCACCGACGCCATTCACCACCCGACCGCCGTGCTGCAGCCTGACGGTCACTTCGCCTTGCGATTCTGTGCTGCCCGAGGTGATGGCATTGACTGAATACAGCATCATTTCGGCCCCACTGTTCACCTTCGATTCGATGGCTTTCAGACTGGCATCGACCGGGCCATTGCCATCGCTATCGGCATGCAACTCCACAGATCCAGCTGTAAAGGAAACCGTTGCGTGCGGTCTTTCGCCCATTTCGGAATGTTGCGACAGCGACAGCAGCCGGTAGTGCTCGATGGCGGGCGTGACGCTTTCGTCGCTGACCAGGGCGATGATGTCTTCGTCGAAGATCTCGCTCTTGCGGTCGGCCAGGTCCTTGAAGCGCGCAAAAGCGGCGTTGATCTCGCCTTCGCTTTCCATCTGGATGCCCAGTTCCTGCAAGCGCTGCTTGAAGGCATTGCGGCCCGACAGCTTGCCCAGCACGATCTTGTTGGCCGCCCAGCCCACGTCTTCGGCGCGCATGATTTCGTAGGTGTCGCGCGCTTTGAGAACGCCGTCCTGGTGGATGCCACTGGCGTGTGCGAAAGCATTCGCGCCGACCACCGCCTTGTTCGGCTGCACGACAAAACCGGTGGTTTGGCTGACCATGCGCGAGGCCGGCACGATCTGCGTGGCGTCGATGCCCAGGTCCAGCTTGAAGTAGTCGCGCCGCGTGCGCACGGCCATCACCACCTCTTCCAGCGAACAGTTGCCGGCGCGTTCGCCCAGGCCGTTGATGGTGCATTCCACCTGCCGCGCGCCGCCGATCATCACGCCGGCCAGCGAATTGGCCACCGCCATGCCCAGGTCGTTGTGGCAGTGCACGCTCCACACCGCCTTGTCGCTGTTGGGCACCCGTTCGCGCAGTTCGCGGATGAAGGCCCCATAGAGCTCGGGAATGGCATAGCCCACCGTATCGGGAATGTTGACGGTGGTGGCGCCTTCGGCGATCACGGTTTCCAGCACGCGGCACAGGAAGTCCATGTCCGAGCGGTAGCCATCTTCGGGCGAGAACTCGACGTCACCACACAGATTGCGCGCAAAGCGCACCGACTGCTTGGCCTGCTCCAGCACCTGGTCAGGCGTCATGCGCAGCTTCTTTTCCATGTGCAACGCTGAAGTTGCGATGAAGGTGTGGATGCGCGCCTGCGCCGCACCCTTCAAGGCTTCGGCGGCCCGCGCGATGTCACGGTCATTGGCTCGCGCCAGTGAGCACACGGTGACTTCACGGATGGCGTCGGCGATGGCCTTGACGGCTTCGAAGTCGCCATTGCTGGAGGCAGCGAAACCGGCTTCGATCACGTCCACATGCAGGCGTTCGAGCTGGCGCGCAATGCGCAGCTTCTCTTCGCGCGTCATAGACGCGCCGGGCGATTGTTCGCCGTCACGCAAGGTGGTGTCGAAGATGATGAGCTTGTCGGTCATGGTGTGTCGCCTTTTGCGTTGAAGGGGTTCGCACGCAGCGCTGAAAGTCCAACGGCCCGCTGCTGT
>JAYVBO010000013.1:0-2030 GCA_043750435.1 Betaproteobacteria bacterium
TCTACCGTTTGGCTTTCGCCGGTGATGCCCTGCAGCAGGGCGTCGACCTCGTCTTGCGAAAGAATCTGGTTGTTCACAGCTGCGGCTACTGGATGATGATGTTGGAGAAGTGCACGGCCCTGATCGGCAGCGAGACCTCGACCTTTTTCTTCTTCTTCTTTTTCTTGGGCTTGGCGTCGGCCTCGGCCTCGGCGGCGTCGTCCTCGTCATCGAGTTCGTCAACCTCCACGCCCAGTGCGCGCGACGCAGCGCGGCGTATGCGTTCGGCCAGCTTGGCCTTGCCTTCGCGGCCCATCAGTTCACCGGCGGTGCGGTCGGCGATGACCATCAGGATGTTGTTGCGGATGGCCGGCATATAGGTCTTGATCTGGTCGCCGAGGTGCGCGTCCTCGATCTCCAGCGTCACGCCCACCTGCGCAAAGCGCTCGGCATTGCGGTCGGCCAGATTGACAGTGAAGGGGTCCAGCGGCACGAAGACCGGTGCGGCCTTGGGGTCGCGCTTGGCAGCTGGCGCGTGCGCGGCCTTGGCCGGCGCGTGGTCTTCGGCACCCTCGGCGTCGGGGTCGACTTTCTTCTTCATCAGCACCATGGCAGCGCCACCACCACCGCCGAGCACCAGCACGGCGGCGGCGATCATGATGATCATTTTCTTGCTGCCCTTGGCGGGCGCGGCTTTTTCAGCGGCTGGGGCTGCGGACATGGTGACTCCTGCTGGCGGGCACAGGGCGCCGCCGCAGTGGCGGCGCTTGGTGCCCGATAGCTGCCCATTCTGGGAGCCCGGGTCCTGCGCATCAGCGGGAAAAGGACAAGGAAAAGGGCCCTAAACGGGCCCTGCGCGTTCACGCCGGGGCAGGCAACCCGACCGCTGACGCGTCCGCCGCAGCGGCGCTCAGGCCACCAGGTCGACAACGCCGGCGTGGCGCCGGCCGGGCGCGCCGGCAGTGCCGGTCTGGCCGTTGGCGGCAGCGTCCCGTGCCCCGTCGGGGCGGCTGTCACGGGGGTTGTCGTTGCCGTTGTTGGCGCCGTTGCCATTGCCGTTGCCGCCGCCGGACTGCGCCTGTTGCTGCGGCTGGCGCGGTTGTTCAAAGACGCCACCGCCGCTCAGCGTCAAGCCGTTTTCACGCAGGCTGCCGGCCAGTTGCGGCATGGCCTGTTCCAGCGCTGCGCGGGTGCCCGCGTGCTCGGCGGCCAGGTGCACCCGCGCGGCGTTGCCGTCGAGTTGGATCTGCACGGTCAGCGGGCCCATCTCGCCCGGGTTCAGTTCCAGCCGGGCTTGTTGCAGGCCGTCACGCACGAAAGTGGTGATGTGGGCGGCCAGCTGCGGCGCAAAATCGGCATGGCCGGGGCTGGCGGCGATGCGGCCGTCGGTCGGGGCGGCGGCCGGCATGCCGGCCGTGGCTGCGCTGGCCCAGGCCAGCGCGCTCAGCAATGGTGTGCCGCCCGCGCTGGCCATTGCCGCTGCGGCCGCAACCGTGCCCACTTTGTCGGCTGCGACGCTGCGGAGCAGGCTGCCGCTGCCTTCACGCGCCTGGGCCAGCGCGGCGGCTGCCACAGTGGCCGTCGCGGGCGCTGCAGCCACAGTGCTGCGTTCGGGTGCGTTTGCTGTGGCGTGGGTGTCGGCGCTGAAGGCCGTGGACGCGACGACCTCGCCGGGCGCCAGATCGCCGGTCAGGCTGGTGCCGGGCTCGATGGCGCTGTCGGCGCGAACGGCCCCTGGGGCTTCGCTGCGGGCGCTTCGGCGCGTGGCGTCCGCCGGCGCAGTCGTCAGGCCGCTGGCGGCGCCACCGTAGCGGTTGCCGGCTTCCAGTGCCGCGGCGCTGGCCTCGGGTGTGGCACTGGCCAAGGGGGCGGCGGCGCGGGTGGCGGCTGCACTGGCGGGCTGGGCTGCGGCCGGTGTGGCGGAGCGGCGCTCGGTGCTGCCCGTGGCCCCGACGCGGGGCCGCTCGACGCTTGCAGGCGTCAGGCGCACGGCGGCGGTAGCGGTAGCGGTGGCGCTGGCGCTGGCGGCGGTGGCAGGCAGGCTGCGGTCG
>JAYVBO010000014.1:0-2029 GCA_043750435.1 Betaproteobacteria bacterium
TCTTCAGCCGTGCGCTGATGCGCAAGGCGGTCTTCAGGCAGCGGTGCTTGTCCATGAGGCCGCGAGTGTGCCGCACCACCGCGACAATCTGCCATCCCCAACCCGGTTGAGCTTGCAAGCACCTGTTTCCTGCTTAAGCCGTTCACCTCCCACACCTGCCATGCTGCCCACCACCGTCACCCTTGTTGAAGTCGGCCCGCGCGACGGCTTGCAGAACGAAGCCGAACCCGTCAGTGCGGCGCAGAAGATCGGCCTCATCCACCGCCTGCAGGCCGCCGGCTGCCGCGAGATCGAAACCACCAGCTTCGTCAGCCCCAAGTGGGTGCCGCAGATGGCCGACAACGCCCAGGTGATGGCCGGCATCCAGCGCCAGCCCGGCGTGCGCTACTCGGTGCTGACGCCGAACATGAAGGGCCTGGAAGCGGCGTTGCTGACCGGCCCCGACGAGGTGGTGGTCTTCGGCGCTGCCACCGAGGCCTTCAGCCAGCGCAACATCAATTGCTCCATCGCCGAAAGCCTGGAGCGCTTCCGCCCCGTGGTGGCCGCCGCCCACGCCGCCGGCGTGAAGGTGCGCGCGGCGGTGTCCTGCGCCCTGGGCTGCCCCTATCAAGGCGAAGTCAGCGCTGACGAAGTCGAACGCGTGGTGCTGGGCATGCGCGACATCGGTGTCGACCACTGCGGCATCGCCGACACCATCGGCGTGGGCACGCCGCTGAAGGTGCAGGCCGCGATGGCACGAGCGCTGCGCCACTACCCTATCACAGAGGTGAGTGGACACTTCCACGACACCTACGGCCAGGCGCTGGCCAACATCCTGGCCTGCCTGCAAGTGGGCATTCACATCTTCGACAGCAGCATCGCCGGCCTGGGTGGCTGCCCGTATGCCAAGGGCGCCACCGGCAACGTGGCCACCGAAGACGTGGTCTTCCTGCTGCACGGCATGGGCATCCACACCGGGCTGGACCTGGACGCTTTGGTCGACGCCGGCACCTGGATCAGCGGCGCGCTGGGCCGCCCCCCGGTGTCGCGGGTCGGCCGCGCGTTGCTGGCCAAGCGCAGCGCGGCCGTCAAGCCGGTGCCGGTGTGACGGCAGCGGCGCCGGCGGCAGTGGCCTCGCCCTGCATCAACGTTTGCCAGATGGACGCGGCCACCGGTTGGTGTAGCGGCTGCCTGCGCAGCCTGGACGAGATTGCCGGCTGGTCGGGCCTGGTGGACGAGGACAAGCGCGCCATCTGCCGGCAACTGCCTGAACGCCGCGCCGCCTGGCGTGCATCGGGCCGCACCGACGAACCCGCTCGCGACCCGGCCGCCCGGTTCAGGCGATGAAGCGCATCGTCTTCCATTTCGACGTCATTTCGCCCTACGCCTACCTGGCGTTCGAGCAGCTGCCGCAGGCCTTGGAGGGCTGCAGCTACGAAGTCGAATACCGCCCGCTGCTGTTCGCCGCGCTGCTGCAGCACCACGCGCACAAAGGGCCGGCCGAGATCGAGCCCAAACGCGCCTGGACCTTTCGGCAGGTGCACTGGCTGGCGGCGCAGTTGGGCATCCCCTGCGACACACCGGCCCAGCATCCGTTCAACCCCATCGCGCTGTTGCGCTTGATCGTCGCCTGCCGGCCCAACCGGCGGGTGGTGGAGGCCGTGTTCCGCCACGTCTGGCGTGGTGGTGCCGACGCCAACGACGCGCAGCGCCTGGCCGCCCTGACGGCGCTGCTGGCGCCCGCGCGCGACCCCGGCAGCGACGAGGTGAAGGCTGAATTGCGCGCCTTGTCCGACGCCGCTGCGGCCGCTGGTTTGTTCGGCGTGCCGACCTTCGAGCTGGAAGGCCGCCACTTCTGGGGCCTGGACGCGCTGCCCATGTTGCGCGACGCGCTGCAAGGCGGTGCCTGGTTCGACGGCCCGGCCTGGGCCGCCGAAGGCGCACCGCGGCCCGGCCTGCGCCGGACCTGACGGCGCTGCGGCTTCAGTCGCCGCGCAACAGATCCGTCAGCGCCTGCGCGCCCAGCGGCGCCGCGCTGTCCTGGCCTTCC
>JAYVBO010000015.1:0-4733 GCA_043750435.1 Betaproteobacteria bacterium
TGGCTGACAGCACCAACTACGGCCAACTGGGCCGCGCCGACCTGGAAAAAGCACTCGAGTTGAAGGGCATCAAGCCCGTGGCCATCGAGAAATTCAACATCAAGGACGTCGACATGACGGCGCAGTTGTTGAAGGCCAAGGAAGCCGGCGCTGAAGCCATCCTGACCTACGCCATCGGGCCGGAACTGGCGCAGATCGCCAACGGCATGACCAAGCTGGGCTGGAAGGTGCCGATGATCGGCAGCTGGACGCTGAGCATGGCCAACTTCATCGACAACGCCGGCCCCGGCGGCGAAGGCGCGCGCATGCCGCAGACCTTCATCCAGGAGCCCACCACGCCCAAGCGCCAGGCCTTCATCGTCAACTACCTGAAGACCTTCAAGCCCAAGGACAACCGCATCGACTCGCCGGTGTCGGCCGCCCAAGGCTACGACTCGGTCTACCTGCTGGCCGCGGCCATCAAGCAGGCCGGCAGCACCGACGGCCCCAAGGTCAAGGCCGCATTGGAAGACCTGAGGGCGCCGGTGGACGGCGTGGTCACCACCTACAACAAACCCTTCTCGGCCAAAGACCACGAAGCCATCACCGCCAACATCCCGGTGTTCGGTGAAGTCAAGGGCCAGAAGGTGGTCTATGCCTACCCGGAAGACCAGAAGGCGGCCTCGCAAGTGCGCGTGAAAGACGCCAACGCCAAGGGCGCGCTGGCCGTCAAGAAGTAAGCCCCGCGGCGACGATACTGTCGCCTCGCAGACCGCCCGGCAGTGCCGGGCGGTTTCATGTTGTCAGCCCTATAAGTTGCGAGGTCAGGCCATGCAAATCTTCACCCAATTGGTCTTCAGCGGCATCGCGCTGGGCATGATCTACGCGGTCATCGCCTTCGGCTACCAGTTGACCTTTGCCACCAGCGACACGCTGAACTTCGGCCAGGGCGACGCGCTGATGCTGGGCGCGCTGGTCGGCCTGACGCTGGTCGGCCTGGGCGTCAACTACTGGCTGATGATCCCCATCGTCTGCATCTTCGGCGCGGTGCAGGGCGCCTTCGTCGAACGCATCGGTGTGCGCCCGGCGATCAAGATCAAGAGCGAATTCGGTTGGATCATGTCGACCATCGCGCTGGGCATCATCTTCAAGAACGTGGCCGAGAACGTCTGGGGCCGCGACGACCTGAAGTTCCCCTCGCCGCTGCCGGAAAGCCCGCTGCACTTCCTGGGCGCGAATGTGCTGCCGATGGAAATTCTGGTGGTCGTGGGGGCCGTGGCCATGATGCTGGCGGTGGAAATCTTCAACCGCAAATCCATCTACGGCAAGGCCGTGGTGGCCACATTCAACGACCGCGACGCGGCCAAGCTGATGGGCATCAACACCAGCCTGGTGATCACCTTCAGCTACGCGCTCAGTTCCATGAGCGCGGCCTTCGCCGGCGTGCTGATCGCGCCGCTGACGCTGACCGGCGCGACCATGGGCGCGGTGCTCGGCCTGAAGGCCTTCGCGGTGGCCATCATCGGTGGTTTGACCAGCGGCATGGGCATCATCCTGGGCGGCATCATCCTGGGTGTCGCCGAGACCACCACCGGCTTTTACCTGTCCACCGGCTACAAAGATGTGCCCGGCCTGGTGTTGCTGCTGATCGTGCTGGCCGTCAAGCCGGCCGGCCTGTTCGGCAAGATGGCCATCAAGAAAGTCTGACCGTGAAGAACAAAGCCATCTGGATCGGGATCCTCGCGATCCTGCTCGTCGGCGGCCTGCCGCTGGCCGTGCACAACCCCTACTACATCCACCTGGTCGAGACGATCATGATCTACGCGATCGTGCTCTTCGGCCTGGACATCGTGGTCGGCTACACCGGGCAGGTGTCGCTGGGCCACGCCGGCCTGTTCGGCATCGGCAGCTACACCGCCGGCGTGATGGTGATGAAGCTGGCCGCACCGCTGTGGCTGACCCTGCCGGCCGCCGTGCTGATCACCGCCGGCTTCGGCGCCCTGCTGGCCCTGCCCGCGCTGCGCGTGACCGGGCCCTATCTGGCGATGGTGACGCTGGCCTTCGGCACCATCATCCAGATCCTGATCAACGAGATGACCTTCCTCACCGAAGGCCCGCTGGGCATCAAGGTGGCCAAGCCCACGCTGTTCGGCGCCAAGCTCGACGAACAGCAGTTCTACTGGGTGGTGCTGGCCATGTTGGCGCTGAGCCTGGTGGTCGTGCACCGCATCTTGCGCAGCCACCTGGGCCGGGCTTTCGAAGCGCTGCGCGGCAGCCCGGTGGCATCCGACTGCATGGGCGTTTCAGTCTACCGCTACAAGGTCTACGCCTTCGTCATCAGCGCCGGCCTGGCCGGGCTGGCGGGCGGGCTGTATTCGTACAGCGAGCAGTACATCAGCCCCAATACCTACAACTTCGAACTCACCGTCACCTTCTTGCTGGCCATCATCATGGGCGGCCGCAAGACGCGCACCGGCGCGCTGCTGGGCGCCGCCATCGTGGTGCTGCTGCCCAAGGCGCTGGATGACCTGGAACTCTTCCGCATGCTGGCGGTGGGCGTGGCCGTCATCGTGGCCATCGGCGCTGCGGTGTCGGTGCAACGAGGCAAGACCGAATGGCGTTCGGCAGCGGTGCCGGTGGTGGGCAGTGCCGCGCTGGCCGGCGTCAGCTTCCTGCTGCAGACCATGACCGACTGGCGCCTGTCCATCTTCGGTTTGATTACCCTCTTCGTCGTCTACTACCTGCAAGACGGCATCGTCGGCTTTGTGCGCGCGGCGCTGAACCTCAAGCCCGAGGGCGACCACATCGACGCCGAACACACCGCCCCGCTGCAGGGCGACGCGCTGTCGCAGGCCACGGCCAGCAAGGCCGTCCGCGAAGGCGAAGTCCTGCTGAGCGCCAGCCACGTGCTGATGCAGTTCGGTGGCCTGAAGGCCCTAAACGACGTCGAACTGAAGGTCAAGCGCGGCACCGTGCACGGCCTGATCGGCCCCAACGGTTCAGGCAAGAGCACGATGATGAATGTGCTGACCGGCATCTACGTGCCGACCGCCGGCGAGATCGCATTCGACGGGCGTTCGGTGGTCGGCCGCACCTCGTCGGACATCGCGCTGTCGGGCATTGCACGCACCTTCCAGAACGTGCAGCTGTTTGGCGAAATGACGGCGCTGCAGAATGTGATGGTGGGCCTGCACCACACCTTCAACAGCAACCTGCTGGACGTGGCCGCGCACACGCCGCGCTACCGCCGCGAAGACGCGCAGGCCACGGCCCGCGCCATGGGCCTGCTCGGCTTTGTCGGCCTGGCCAGCCTGGCGCATGAAGAAGCCCGCAACCTGCCGTATGGCAAACAGCGTTTGCTGGAAATAGCCCGCGCGCTGGCGTTGGACCCGCAATTGCTGCTGCTGGACGAACCGGCTGCAGGGCTGACGGCGCCGGACATCAAGGAACTGGTGGCCATCATCGGCAAGATCCGCGAACACGGCATCACGCTGATCCTGATCGAACACCACATGGACGTGGTGATGTCGGTCTGCGACACGGTCAGCGTGCTGGACTTCGGGCAGAAGATCGCCGAAGGCAAGCCGGCCGAGGTGCAGGCCGACCCGAAAGTGATTGAAGCGTATCTGGGCGGCGAAGCTGCTGCAGCGCACTGAAGGGGCGACAGCCATGCTCACCATCAAGAATCTGCACGCCGGCTACGGCAAGGTTGAAGTGCTGCAAGGCATCGACATCGAAGTGCCGCGCGGCAAGGTCGTGACGCTGATCGGCAGCAACGGCGCCGGCAAGACCACCACCATGCGCGCGGTCAGCGGCATGATCGCGCCGACCGCTGGCGAAATCACGCTGAACGGCAAGCCCATCGCCGGCCTCGAGAGTTACCACATCGCCCGCCTGGGCCTGGCGCATTCGCCCGAAGGCCGCCGTGTCTTCGCCACCATGACGGTCACCGACAACCTGCGCCTGGGCGCCTTCCCGCGCTACACCGGCGCACGGCCCAAGGGCGACATTGCGGCCGACCTGGAACGCGCGATGGAGCTGTTTCCGCGCCTCAAAGAACGCCGGCTGCAACTGGCCGGCACGCTGAGCGGCGGTGAACAGCAGATGCTGGCCATGGCCCGCGCCACCATGCTGAACCCCGAAGTTGTGCTGCTTGACGAACCGTCGATGGGCCTGGCGCCCATCCTGGTCGACGAGGTCTTCAAGATCATCAGCCGGCTGAAAGCGCAGGGCGTGACGATGTTGCTGGTCGAGCAATTCGCTGCCGCCGCGCTGGCTGTGGCCGACTACGGCTACGTGCTGGAAAACGGCCGCATCAGCCTGCACGGGCCGGCCGCGCAACTGCGCGACGACCCGGCGGTGAAGGCCGCTTACCTGGGCGGCGGGCACTGAGCTGCGCGGGGCTCAGGCCTCGCGCAGCGCGGTCGTCACCGGCATGCGGGCCGCACGCATGGCCGGAAACAGGCCGCCGACAAATCCGATGGCCAGGGCCCATTTCAGGCCCGCGCCCATCAAGGCCGGCGTGACCAGCAATTCGAAACTGAGCTTGCCCACGGCGCCGCCGGCCAGCGTGGACGCGCCGCGGCCGTTGAACATCAGCCAGGCAATGGCCGCACCGACCAGGCCGCCGATGAGGGCCAGCAGCATGGTCTCCAGCAACACCGCCACCACCACCGGCAGGCCCTGGAAACCGATGGCGCGCAGCGTGGCGATCTCGCGCGCACGCGACGCCACCGCCGCGAACATGGTGTTCA
>JAYVBO010000016.1:0-2019 GCA_043750435.1 Betaproteobacteria bacterium
GACAGCATCACCGGGCCACCCTGCACGGCCTCGCCGGCCAGCACTTCTTCATAGCGGTGGACGATGCCGTCTTCGTCGGTCACCTCGCGCGGCGCACGCACCTGGTCGGCGTGCACGACGATGCCCACAAAGCTGTCGTAGCGGTGCAGGCCCAGGCGCAGCACGGGCAGCACCGCTTGTGCGGAAATCGCCACCACCATGGCGTTGCTCAGGCGCAAGCCACCCACGGCGTTGAATTCCTTGCGGTCGAGAAACAGGCTGGTCAGGCGCCGCAGTTCGGTCGCGCAAGCGTCGTCTCTGCGCTGCAAAAAGGGGTAGCGCACCAGTGTGCGTTTCCACAGGTCGTCAGGGATGGCACGGCGTTGAACCGCGGCGTCTTCGCGGCGCTGGCGCAGCCCACGCAGCCAGCGGCCGATCAGGCCGACCCCTGCCACGGCTCAGGCGCCTGTAGCAGGCGCAAGGCGCACGAAGCCGTCACGGCTCAGGCGCAAGACCTCGGCGCGCTGGCCAGTGTCCAGGTCCCAGTCGCTCAGCACGTGGCGCTTGTAGCCCGGTGCCAACAGGTCGCTGCCCGGCCTGTGGGTGTGGCCGTGCACCATCTCGGCCGCACCCAGGGCGTGCATCCAGCGCACCGCCTCGGCGGGGTCGACGTCGATGTCGGCATTGCCGTCGAAGCGCGGTCGTGAGGCGCTGGCGCGGCGGATGTCACGCGCGATGGCCAGGCGTTCGTCCAGCGGCCGGGCCAGAAAGTCAGCCTGCCAGGCCGGGCTGCGCACTTCGCGGCGGAAGGCCTGGTAGGGTCTGTCGTCCAGGCACAGCGCGTCGCCGTGGCTGAGCAGCACGCGCTGCCCCCAACCGTGCAGCACGGTGGGGTCGGGCAGGGCCATCAGGCCGCAGGCCTGTAGCAGGGCCGCGCCCACCAGGAAGTCGCGGTTGCCGGCCATGAAGGCCAGTTGCTTGTGGCTGGCGGCCTCGCTCAACACGTCCACGCAGCGCTGCTCGAAGGGCAGGCTGCGCATGTCGTCGCCCACCCAGACCTCGAACAGGTCGCCCAGCATGAAAACGGCATCGGCCGGCGTGTGCTGCAGGTGCGCTGCCCAGGCCGCAAAGGTCAGCGGCATGGACTCGCACAAATGCAGGTCGGATATGAAATCGATGTGCTGCCAGTCAGGCGGCAGCCGCAGTTCGAAGAAGGCGGGCAGGGCGTTCGCAGCCGCTGTCGGGATTTCGGCAGCCGGGTCTGCGCGGCCACCCGCCTGTGCCATCAGACGAGCTCGGTCACGCTCTCGATGAGCACGTCTTCCAAGGGCACGTCGTCGTGGAAGCCCTTGCGGCCGGTGGTCACTTTTTCGATGGCCTGGACCACATCCATGCCTTCCACCACACGGCCGAAGACGGCGTAGCCCCAACCCTGCGCGTTTTCGGCGCGAAAGTCGAGGAAGGCGTTGTCGACGGTGTTGATGAAGAACTGCGCGGTGGCCGAATGCGGGTCGCTGGTGCGCGCCATGGCCAGGGTGTAGCGCTTGTTCTTGACGCCGTTGTTGGCCTCGTTGGCGATGGCGTCCAGCACCGGCTTTTGCTTCATGCCCACTTCGAAGCCCCCGCCTTGCAGCATGAAGCCCTTGATGACGCGGTGGAAGACGGTGCCGTCGTAATGGCCCTGGGCCACATAGGCCAGGAAGTTGGCGACTGACTTCGGAGCCTTCTCGTCGTCCAGTTCAATGCGCAAGGTGCCGGCGCTGGTCTTCATTTCCACGGATTTCGTCATGTCATTTCTCCAAAGTAGCTTTTTTGATGGTGATGGCCTTTTCAGGCAGGTTGCCGTGCACACCGGCCGAACGGGTGGGCACGGCGCGTATCTGGTCGACGACGTCCATGCCTTCAACGACCTTGCCGAACACGGCGTAGCCACCGCCCGCGTCGTCCAGGCGCGGGTTGTCGGCAACGTTGATGAAGAACTGCGAGGTGGCCGAATTGGGGTCGCCAGTGCGCGCCATGGCCAGACTGCCGCGCACATTC
>JAYVBO010000017.1:0-4724 GCA_043750435.1 Betaproteobacteria bacterium
AGGCGCGCTTCACTGTCGGGCAGGAAGAGCGCGTCCAGCCCGCCGTCGCTGCCGCGCACGCTGCGCATCGTGCGCCAGTTGCGGCCGTCGTCACTGGCCTGCAGGACGTAGTCCAGCGCCTTCGCGCCGGCGGGCCATTGCAGCGCCACGCCGTTGAATTCGCGCGGCAGGCCGAAGTCGAACGTGGTGCGGCTCGGGGCTGACGTCACGCGGGCTGCGGGCCAGGGCTGCGGGTCGGGCGCTCGTTCCTGCAGGCTCAGCGCGGCGAGGCACAGCGCACCCTGGCCACCGTCGCGGCCCGCCGAGATGACGAACTCGACGAACTGCGTGCGGCGCAGCGCGCGGTCGCTGGCCGGGCCCCAGGCAAACAGGATCTGCCGGCTGCGGAACTTGGTTGCCGTGAGCGCGGCGGGCAGCGCGGTGTTGGGGCGGTTCACCCACCAGACGTTGTCGCCGCTGGCATCGACGAGCTTGAACTGCAGGTCGTTGGTGGCGCCGCTGCCCTTGAGCCGGGCCGTCAGGTCGAAGCGCTGCGGCCAGGCTGTCGGCAGCGCGCGGCGCATCACCGCATAGCCCGAGACGCCGGCGAAGTCGTAGTCCAGGCACAGGCTGCCGTCGCGGTCGCGGCGCAGGCTGGCGTGCACTTGGTCGGATGCCGTCGCCGACCAGGCCGACGCGTCGCGGAAGTCGTCGAGCACCTCGCTGCGCAGCGTCGTGGCGTGGGCCGAGCAGGCGGCCCACAGCAGCGGTATCAGCCAGCCGCGCATCACTTGCCGCTGCCCATCAGCAGCCCCTTCATGTAGTGCTTCTGCAGCACCAGGAAGAGCAGCAGCACGGGCAGCACCGTCAGCACCGAGCCGGCCATCATCAATTCCGTGTCCTGCACATGTTCACGCGACAGGCCTGCCAGCGCCACGGGCAGCGTCTGCAGTTCGCGGTCGGTCAGCACGATCAGCGGCCACATGAAGTCGTTCCAGCTGCCCAGGAAGACCAGCAGCGCCAGCGTCACCACGATGGGCTTGAGCAGCGGCAGCACGATGCGCAGGAAGACCTGACCCTCGTGGGCGCCGTCCAGCCGCGCGGCTTCCAGCAGGTCGTCGGGAATGCCTTGCGCGTACTGACGCACGAGGAAGATGCCGAACACGCCGGCCAGCCAGGGCACCAGCGCGCCGGCGTAGCTGTTGACCAGGCCCATCTGCTTGAGCATCAGGAACAGCGGCATCATGGCCACCTGCCCGGGGATGACCAGCGCGGCCAGCAGCGTGCGAAAGATCATCTCGCGGCCCTTGAACTTCAGCTTCGCAAAGGCATAGCCGGCGCTCAGGTTGAAGGCCAGCGACAGCAGCGTGGCCGCCGTGCTGATGAGCAGGCTGTTCAGCGCCTGCCGCCCCAGCCCCTGGTTGCCGAAGAGCGTGCGGTAGTGTTCCAGCGTCGGCGCGGCGGGCAGCAGCGGCGGCGGGAAGGTGCTGGCTTCGCCGGTCGCCATCAGGCTGGCCGACAGCATCCAGGCCAGCGGGAACAGGGTCAGCGCCGACAGGATGGCCAGCGAGCCGTTCACCATCACGACGCCACTGTTCAGCTTCATGCCGCCGCCCGCTTCGACGCCCACAGCTGCAGCAGCGTGATCGCGAACATGATGATGAAGAGCACGAAGGCCACCGCCGACGCGCTGCCCAGGCTCCACCACTTGAAGCCTTCCTCGTACATCAGGTAGAGCACCGTCACCGTGCGCTGCGCGGGGCCGCCCTGCGTCATCACATAAGGCTCGGCGAAGAGCTGGAAGTGGCCCGCCATGGTCAGGATGCCCACCACCAGCAGCAGCGGCGCCAGCCCCGGCAAGGTGATGTGCCGGAACAGCGCCCAGCGCTTCGCGCCGTCCAGCCGTGCGGCTTCGTAGAGGTCTTCGGGGATGGCCTGCAGCCCGGCCAGCAGGATGACCATGTTGTAGCCAAAGTTCTTCCACACGCTGAGCAGCACGATGGCCGGCATGGCCCAGTGCGGGTCGCCCAGCCAGTCGATGGGCGTGATGCCGAACTGCGCCAGCCCGTGGTTGATCAGCCCGTAGCGCGTGTGGAAGAGGTAGCGCCAGACCACGGCCACCGCCACCAGCGTGGTGACCACCGGCGCAAACAAGGCGGTGCGGAAGAAGCCCTGAAAGCGCGCCACCTTGGAATGCAGCAGCAGCGCCGAGCCCAGCGACGCGCCGATGGACAGCGGCACGCCGACGACGACGAAGATCACCGTGTTCCACAGCGCCTGCCAGAACAGCGGGCGCTGCAGCAGCGCGCCGTAGTTGTCCAGGCCGACGAAGCGCAGGTTGCGCAGGTCGGCCAGCGCGTAGATGTCGAAGTCGGTCAGGCTCATCAGCAGCGCCGCGGCCACCGGCACGGCGAAGAACACGCCGATGGCGATGAGCGCGGGGCCGACGAAGACCCAGGCGGCGAGCTGACGGGTTCTCACCGCCCGTGCTCCGACCAAGGCCTTGCGCGGATCCGGCTCTGCCGGTCCGCTGCAAGAGCCCCCCCGGGGGGTAGCGAACGCAGTGAGCTTGGGGGCTTCATGTCATGCCTGCCGCGACAGCATCCAGCGGCGCTTTTCCAGCATGCGGTCGGCGCGGCGGTCCAGCTCGGCCGGCATCGCGTCGGCCTTCAGGTCGCCGTGCACCACCTGCTCGACCAGCACGCGCAGTTCGGTGGCGATGCGTTCCCATTCGGGCACCTGCGGCACCGGGCGCACGCGTTCCAGCTGTTCGCGGAAGGCCAGGCTCGGCGCGTCGGCCATCAGCGCGGCTTCGTTCCAGGCGCTGCGCCGCGGCGGCAGGTTGCCGGTGAGCGCGCGGAAGCGCTGCTGCACGGCGGGACGCGAGAGGTAGCTCACCAGCGCCCAGGCCTCGGCCTGTTTGTGCGAACGCTGGAACACCGCCAGGCTGCTGCCGCCGGCGATGCTGGCGCCCGGGCCGCCCGGCCCGGGCAGCGGCGCGGTGGCCCAGGCGTCCTGCAGGGCCGGCGGCAGACGGCGGCGGAACTCGCCGATGTTCCACGGCCCAGTGATGTAGAAGCTGAAGTAGCCGCGCGCGAACTCGTTCCAGACGTTGGCGATCTCGTTGCTGGACGCCGGTGGCGCGAGCTGTTCGCGGTACATCGAGAAGTAGAAGTCCAGCGTGTGGCGAAAGCCCTCGCCGCGGAAGTTGCCGTAGCGCCCGCCTTCGCGCAGCAGCGGCTCGCCGCTCTGCAGCGCCAGCGCCACCAGCGGTTCGTATTCGTTCAGTGGCAGCAGCAGCGCGTACTTGTCGGGCCCCACCACACGCTTGACGGCACGCAGCTGCGCGTGCCAGGCCGGCCAGTTGTCGGCCACATGCTCGAAGCCGGCTTGCTGCAGCAGGTCACGGCGGTAGAAGAGCAGCCGCGTGTCGACGTACCAGGGCAGCCCGTAGACGCGGCCCTCGATGCGGTTGGTGGCCCAGATGCCTTCGAAATAGTCGGGCACCTCGAACCCGGGCGTTGCGGCGATGCGTTCGTCCAGCGGTGCCAGCGCGCCCAGGGCGACGAACTCGGGCAGCCAGGTGTTGCCCAGCTGCGCGATGTCGGGCGTCGCGTCGCCGGCAAAGGCCGTCAGCAGCTTCTCGTGCGCGGCGCTCCAGGGCAACTGTTCGACGGCGACGCGGATGTCGGGGCGTTCACGCTGGAAGTCCTCCAGCAGTTCGGTCACGACCTCGCCTTCGCGCCCCATGGCCCAGAAGCGCAACGTGCCTTCGCGGTGCGGCGCACAGGCCGGCAGGCCCAGGGTCACGGCGGCACCCGTGCCGGCCGCCTTCAGCCAGCGGCGGCGGTTCCAGGGTGCATTCGACGGGTTGGGCATGGGCTGCGAGTGTGCGGGCTTCAGCCGAGCCAGCCGCCGCGGAAACCCGCGCGCTGCAAGCCGCGCACCAGCCAGGGCTGGCCGCGCATCGTGCGCCAGACGCCGCCGTCGCGGTGGTTGGCCAGCATCAGCAGCAGCGGGCCGACCTCGATGCCCAGGTAGTCGCTGTCCACCCAGCCGAAGCCCGGCACCACACGGCCGTGGGTCAGCTTCACGTCGGTGTAGGTAAAGCTCTGGTTGAAGGCGTAGAAGCCGTACTTGCCGTAGATGTGCGTGCCGTGGCGCCCGTGCATGGCGGCCAAGGCGGGCGCCACGATCTCGGGCGCGAAGGGCAGCGACGAGCCGGCGCCGTAGGGCGCGATGGTGCCGTCGTCCCAGTGGGCCGCGCCGCCCATGCCGCGGCCGGCGTAGCTGATGAACTTGCGCTGCCTGCCGCCGAATTCACGGCGGACGTCGGCCGGCCCGTCGCAGGCCGTCACGCCCCAGGTGTCGCGGCCGTAGCCGGCCCAGCCCTCGGGGTTGGCGATGGCGTAGGCCTGTTGCGCATAGGTGGCGCGGCGGCTGTTCTCGAAGTAGTCCAGCCCGCGCGCGCGCATCGTGTCGTCGGCCAGGCCGCGGAAGTCGACCCAGGCGTGCGTGAACTGGTGGCCGAAGAGGGGCGGGAAGCGCAGGTAGGTTAGTCCGTAGTCGGTGCCCCAGTCGCGGCTGTAGGTGCTGGTCCAGGCATCCCAGGCCTCGGGGTCGACCGAGTGCGTGGGCGAGCCCAGCGCCAGCAGGTAGACCAGCATGGCCTCGTTGTAGCCCTTCCAGTCGCTGGCGATGTGGCCGGTCTCGGGGCGCCAGCCGTGACCGATGGAAGGCGGCCG
>JAYVBO010000018.1:0-4717 GCA_043750435.1 Betaproteobacteria bacterium
TGGCCGCGCGGCCGCTGCGGTCGCCCGATCGGCAGATCAGCACCACGGTGTCGGCCGTGGTGAGCTGTTTGGCCTGAAGGCGGCGCGACACTTCCGGCACGAAGTCCTGCATGGGTTCGAGCTTGTAAGCGTTGCGCTGTGCGTCCCAATCACTCATCAGCTCTTGCAAGTCGACGAAAGGCACCAGCGCGTCCACCAACGTCGGCATGCCGACGAACATCGCCTCGGCGCGGGTGCGCACGTCCAGGAACAGCACCTTGCCCGCGCCGCCACTGGCTTCGATGAAGGCCGGCACCTCCTTCGCTTCGAGATACAGGCCGGTCTTGCTGCGCTTGGGCTCCGGCACGCTCGCGGGTTCGACCCCGGCCTTGGCGGCCAGATGGGCGAAGAGCAGAGCCGCCGAGCCCAGCAAGGCGGCACGGCGGGCTGGCGTGTGGTTAGTCAAGAAGGACATGCGAAAACTCCCGAAAAGTGGTGATGCATGGCGGCGCGCGGCGGGCCCGTTCCGATCGGGCCCGCATCCAGTGCCGAGGCATCCATCGGTGAATGCTAATAGAGCAATTCGACAGCGCGATGGGTGTGATCCCTAAGCCCAGCGCCAGCCTGCCGCCGAAACCCGCCCTGCGTGGGACACTGCGCAACCATCTTTCACCGGAGCTTGTTTCGTGATCCTAGAAATCGCCGACATCCGCATCGCCCCCGGCCAGAACGCCGCCTTCGAAGCCGCCATCCAGCACGGGCTGGCCACCGTCGCCAGCAAGGCCCAGGGCTTCAAGGGCGCCAAGGTCAACGCGGGCATCGAAAGCCCTGAGCGCTATGTGCTGCAGATCATCTGGGAAACGCTGGAAGACCACACCGTGGGCTTCCGCCAGGGCCCACTGTTCAGCGAATGGCGCGCCATCGTCGGGCCGTTTTTCGCGGCGCCGCCGGTGGTCGAGCACTTCAACCTCGTCACCAAGGTTTAAGCGCCGTGGGCACGCGTGACAGCGCGCTGGCCGGCGCGCAGGCGCACTTCGACAGCGGCGCTTTCCTGCGTGATTTGACACGCCGGGTGGCCATCCGCACCGAAAGCCAGGACCCGGCCTCGGGCCCGGCGCTGCAGGCGTATCTGGCCGACGAGATGGCGCCTTCACTGGCGGCCTTGGGCTTCAGCAGCCAGATCCATCCCAACCCCGAAGCGGCCTACGGCCCGCTGCTGATCGCCACCCGGCATGAAGGCGACAGCCTGCCCACGGTGCTGGTCTACGGCCACGGCGACGTGATCCGCGGGCAGGACAAAAGCTGGACGAAAGGCGCGGGCCCGTGGACCGTGGCCGTGGCTGGCGCAGGGGAAAACGAACGCTGGTATGGCCGTGGCACGGCCGACAACAAGGGCCAGCACAGCATCAACTTCGCCGCGCTGGCGCAGGTGCTGGCGGCGCGCGAGCTGGCGGGTGAACGCCGGCTGGGCTTCAACGTGAAGGTGCTGATCGAGACCGGCGAAGAAACCGGCTCGCCCGGCCTGAACGCCTTCTGCGCCGACCACCAGGCCGAACTCGCCAGCGACGTGCTGATTGCCAGCGACGGCCCACGCTTGCGGCGCGACCGGCCCACCGTCTTCCTGGGTTCACGCGGGGTGGCCAATTTCGACTTGACGCTGACCTTGCGTGAAGGCGGCCACCACAGCGGCAACTGGGGCGGCCTGCTGCGCAACCCGGGCACGGTGCTGCTGAATGCCATCGCCAGCATGGTCGATGGCGACGGCAAGATCCTGGTTGAAGCGCTGCGCCCACCGCCGATACCGGCGAATGTGAAGGCGGCGCTGGCCGACCTGCTATTCGGCGGCGACCCGGGCGACCCCGAAGTCGATGCCAGCTGGGGCGAGCCCGGCTTGAGCCCGGCCGAGCGCGTCATCGCCTGGAACACGCTGGAAGTGCTGGCCTTCAAGACCGGCAACCCCGACTTTCCGGTCAACGCCATCCCGCACACCGCCAAGGCCACGATGCACCTGCGCTACGTGGTGGGCACCGATGTGCGCGACATCGCCGGCGCGGTGCGCGCCCACCTGGCGGCGCACGGCTTTGCCGGCATCGAAGTGACTGAACCGGTGGTGATGGCCGCCACCCGCCTGGACCCCGACAACGCCTGGGTGCGCTTCACGCTGGCGTCCATGGAACGCAGCACCGGCAAGCAGCCCGCACTGTTGCCCAACCTGGGCGGCAGCCTGCCCAACGACGTGTTCGCCGACACCCTGGGCCTGCCCACCGTGTGGGTGCCGCACAGCTACGCCGCCTGCAGCCAGCACGCGCCCGACGAACACGTGCTGGCCCCGGTGATGCGCGAAGGCTTGACGCTGATGACTGGCTTGTTCTGGGACCTGGGCGAACAGGCCGCCACGCTGCCCCGTCGCCCCGCAAGATAGACCCCACCACCCGGAGATCGCATGAACGCACGCGCCACCTTCACCCGCATGGAAGCAAGCACCCAGCAAGACTGGGCCGCCATCGTCCCCGAAGCCATGAAGATGGCCGCCACGCTGCCTGATCGCGTGCTGGCGCACCTGAAGCTGCTGGACGGCGACTACGGCGGCTTCCCCATCGACCGCTACCGCCACTGCCTGCAAACGGCCACGCTGGCTCTGAAGGACGGGCGCGACGAGGAATACGTGGTCTGCGCGCTGCTGCACGACATCGGCGACACCCTGGGCAGCTACAACCACCCCGACATTGCGGCGGCCATCCTGAAGCCTTTCGTGACCGAAGAGAACCTGTGGATGGTGCAGAACCACGGCATCTTCCAGGGCTACAACTTCTTCCACCACATCGGCCTGAACCGCGACATGCGCGACATGTTCAAGGGCCACCCGCACTACACGCGGGCCGAAGAATTCATCGCGCTCTACGACAACCCGGCCTTCGACCCGCAGGCCGAAACGCTGCCCATCAGCACCTTCGAACCCATGCTGCGCCGCGTGATGGCCCAGCCGCGGCAGTCGGTCTACAAGCAGGCGATGAAGCCGGACGTGGCGCCCCGCCCGGCCTGAATGCCGACCTGACCCCCATGACCGCAGCAAGCGCACGGCCCGCGCTGACCCGCGCCCTGACCCCGGTTCCCAGCGGCCACGACTTCAGCGGCGTGCACGCCGCGATGCGCGGCTATGTGGACCGCAGCATCCTGCCCGGCGTGTCACACGCCGTGCTGCGCGGGCGTGAATTGATCGACGTGGCTTGCGCCGGCTGGGCCGACATCGAAGGGCAGGTGCCGCTGCGCAGCGACCACCTTTTCCGCGCCATGTCCAACACCAAGCTGGTGACCAGCATGGCCGCGCTGCTGCTGTGGGAACAAGGACGCTTCGATCTGGACGAGCCGGCCGCGCACTTCGTGCCGCAGCTCGCGGGTCTGCGGGTGTTGAAGCCGGGCGCGACGTCCATCGCCGACACCGAAGCGATGGCCAGCCCCATCACCATCCGCCACCTCTTCACCCACAGTTCGGGCCTGAGCTACTGCCTGCACGGCCTGTTCGACCCGGACACCCTGCTGTTCAAGGCCTACAGCGACCGCAAGATGAGCAGCAACCTGCACAGCACCGCCGAGATGGTGAACCTGCTGACCGAAATGCCGCTGAAGTTCCAGCCCGGCACCGGCTGGGAATATTCGGTGGCCACCGACGTGCTGGGCCATTTGATTGCGGTGGTCAGCGGGCAAAGCTTGAGCGACTTCTTCCGCGAGCGCATCTTCCAGCCGTTGGGCATGGTCGACACCGGCTTCGTCATCCCGCAAGACCAGCAGCACCGCCTGGTGGCCTATTACGGCGGCGCCAACCCGCAAGACCCGAACCAGCCGGGCCTGACGAAGCTGGTGGGCTTTCCGCACCCCGACGCCAACCTGAAACCGCTGCCGCGCGTGTCGGGCGGCGGCGGCCTGGTCAGCAGCCTGGGCGACATGGTGACGCTGCTGCGCAGCTTGATCGTGGACGGCTCGGGTGCGCCCACTCTGCTGCAGCCCGCAACCATCGCGCTGATGATGCGCAACCACCTGCCCGCCGGCCAGAAAATAGGCTTCGCCACCATCGGTGAAATGCCTGGCCGCGGCTACGGCCTGGGCGGCTGCGTGACGCTGCAACCGACCCCAGCCGACCCGGCGGCCTCGACCGGTGAATTCCAGTGGGGCGGCCTGGCCGGCACGCACTGGTGGATATCGCCTCGCACCGGTCTGGCCGGGGTGTTGATGGCGCAGCGCCACCTGGGTTTCTTGAACCCGTTCGCCTTCGACTTCAAGCAGCGGGCCTATGCCGCCGCAGGCGTCTGAACCGTGGCCGAACACAACGTCTTCGTCTACGGCACGCTGAAGCAGGGCTTCCGCAACTTCCACATCAACCACGGCCGGCGCGTGCCGGGTGAATTCGTCACCGTGCAGCCGCATGCGCTGCTGATCGTGGGCGACTACTGGCTGCCCTGGTTGCTGCAAGCAGAACGCGGCGAGCCCGGCCACGCGCAAGGGCACTGCGTGATCGGCCAGATCTACACCGTGGACGACGCCGGCTTGGCCGCGATGGACAAGCTGGAACAAATCGACGAAGCCGGCTGGTACGAACGCCGGCGCATCGCCGTGCGCGACCGCCGCAACGAAGCCGCCGCCGTGCTGCAACCCTGGGTCTACTTCGGCAGCCGCGCCGGCCTTGCCGCCGGTGGCAAGCGCCTGGGGCCCGTTGCCGAATTCACCCTGGCCCACCAAGACC
>JAYVBO010000019.1:0-10890 GCA_043750435.1 Betaproteobacteria bacterium
GCCTGGCGCGTCTTGGCGGCCTGCGGGGTGACGTGCACCGCCACGCCGCTGCGCCCGGCCAGTTGGGTGGCGTGGCTGGCCAGTGGCACGCCTGAGCCCAGCGGCACCATCAGCAGCTCGCGGTTGGGCCAGGGGCCGGCCTGCACGGCGGCCTGCAGTGGCTGCAACTGGTTGCCCAAAGCGCTGGGGGTCAAGGCGCCCATCAGCAGCACGCCCAGCTGGCTGTGGGCCAGCAGCACCTTGGCCACGGCCAGGCGCAGCGGGCCTTCACTGCCCAGTTCGGTGGCGTAGACGCGCACCGGCGTGCCGTCGGCCATGCGCACTTCTACGAAGTGCAGCACGGCCATCGCCACGCCGTGGCCCTGTCGGCGCAGTGTCAGCTTCTGCAGGCGCTGGCTGGTGGCGCTGGCCAGGCTGGACAGCAAGCGCAGCGCGGCGTTGGTGCCGACGTCGTGCACAGCCACGAACTGTGGCCGGTGCTGGGCGAATTCCAGCTGCAGGGCGCTGGCCGCGTCGGTGCTGGCGAAGAGTTCGACCTGGTCGTCTGAAATGCGCCGGCCGACGTCCAGCCGGCCCTGACCCAGGTAGGCCTCGCGGTCGGCCACGATCTGCGTGCTGGGGGCCAGCATCTCGTCGCGGTCCGGGTCATGGGAATGGTCTTGCCAGGGGGAGACGTCACGCGGTGCAGCCATCGCGCCATCATAGGGGCCGACCTGGGCCGGGCCGCCTGGGGACCATCCTTAGAATCCGCCGCCTCGACGCGCGCTTGCCACACCGAAACGATGAACACATCCCACCCGACCGCGCGCGAGCCCGGGCCCTCGACAGCGCCTGTTGTCATCATCGGCGCCGGCCTGGGCGGTCTGGCCGTGGCGCTGCAACTGGCCGAGACCGTGCCGGTCATCGTGCTGGCCAAGCGCGAACTGACCGAAGGCGCCACCGCCTGGGCGCAGGGCGGCATCGTGGGTGTGCTGGGCGCTGACGACAGCATCGAGTCGCATGTGCGCGACACGCAAGAGGCCGGCGGCGGCCTCGTTGATGAACACACGGCGCGCTTCATCGCCGAAAACAGCCACCGCGCCATTGAATGGCTGGTGGCAGCCGGCGTGCCTTTTTCGCCCGACGCCAGCGGCCCGCTGGGCTTGCACCTGACGCGCGAGGGCGGCCACGCCGTGCGGCGCATTGCGCACGCCGCCGACGCCACCGGCAAGGCCATCCACGACACCTTGCTGGCGCGCGCCAAGGCGCACCCGAACATCGTGCTGCGCGAACGCTGGATGGCGGTGGACCTGGTGACATCGCGCCACTTGGACCGCGCAGCCCACAAGGACCAGCCGCCGCGTTGCTACGGCGTGTATGCGCTGGACATGGACGGCGGCCGCGTCGAAACGCTGTCGGCCAGCGCCGTGGTGCTGGCCACTGGCGGCGTGGGCAAGGTCTACCGCTATACCAGCAACCCCGACACGGCCACCGGCGACGGCATCGCCATGGCCTGGCGCGCGGGCTGCCGGGTCGGCAATATGGAATTCATCCAGTTCCACCCGACCTGCCTGTACCACCCGCAAGAGCGCAGCCTGCTGATCACCGAGGCCATGCGCGGCGAAGGCGCCTACCTGACGCTGCCCAGCGTGGGCCCGGGCGACCCTGGCGGCATGCGCTTCATGGCCGCCCACGACAGCCGCCTGGAACTGGCGCCGCGCGACATCGTGGCCCGCGCCATCGACTTCGAGATGAAGAAGCACGGCCTCGACCACGTCTGGCTGGACGGCCGCCACCTGGGCGAAGCCTTTCTGAAGGAGCACTTCCCGACCATCCACGCGCGCTGCCTCGCTTTAGGCATCGACATCGCGCGCCAGCCCATCCCGGTGGTGCCGGCGGCCCACTACACCTGCGGCGGCGTGGTCACCGATCTGGACGGCCGCACCGACCTGCCCGGCCTGTTCGCGGTGGGCGAAACCACCTACACCGGCCTGCACGGCGCCAACCGCCTGGCCAGCAATTCGCTGCTGGAATGCGTGGTGCTGGGCCGCACCTGCGCCGAGCGCATCCTGAAGGAAGGACCGGCTGCGGTGCGTGCGCTGCCCGCCTGGGACGAGAGCCAAGTGGAAGACGCCGACGAGCAGGTCGTCATCGCCCACAACTGGGACGAACTGCGCCTGCTGATGTGGAATTACGTGGGCATCGTGCGCACCACCAAGCGGCTGGAACGTGCGCTGCACCGCATCAAGCTGCTGCGCGACGAGACGCTGGACTACTACGCCAACTTCCGCGTCACGCGCGACCTGCTGGAACTGCGCAACCTGGTGGTCTGCGCCGAACTCATCGTGCGCAGCGCGCTGCGCCGCCACGAAAGCCGCGGCCTGCACTACAGCCGCGATTTTCCGGACACCTTGCCGGTGAGCTTCCCCACCGTGCTGACCCGCCGCGCCAAGAGCCGCCGCTAGGCCCCGGGCCGGGCCGTCAGATCAAGGTGCCGAAGCCGGTGCCCGGGGCCATTTCGATGCGCGCCCGGCCCTGGTTCTTGGCCGCGTAGAGCCCGCGGTCGGCGCGCGACAGCAGCTGTTCCAGGGTGTGCCCGTTGCGCGGAAAAATCGCGATGCCGGCTGAAAACGAACCGCGTGGCAAGCGCCGTTTGCCCATCTCGGTCTGCTGCGACTGGAAGGCTTCCAGCAGGCGGCCGATGACGATTTCGGCGCCAGCGGTGTCGATGTCGGGCATCACGGCCACGAACTCTTCGCCGCCGTGGCGGCAGACCACATCGCTGCGCCGCAGCATCTGCGTCAACAGGGCCGAGAAGCGCTGCAGTACCAGGTCGCCGGCGTGGTGGCCGTAGGTGTCGTTGAGCAGCTTGAAGTGGTCCAGGTCCAGCAGCACCACGCACACCGGGCTGCCCTGGCGGCGCGCCAGTTCCAGCAGGCCGGGGGCGATTTCGAACAGGTAGCGGCGGTTGTGCAGGCCGGTCAGCGGGTCACGCAGGGCCTGCTCGCGCAGCTTGGTGTATAGCATCTCGGTTTCAGCGGCCTGGGCCTGCAGGGCGGCGTTCAACTCGGCCAGGCGGCGGTGGTCGTCTTCTACCGTGCGCCGGCCGTCCATCGCCAGGTCGCGCTCGCGCTGGGCTTCGGCCAGTTCGTGGGCCACCTGCAGCGCGATGTAGCGGGCCCGCGCGCTGCGGCCCACGAGGTTTTCGTACAGGCTGTGGGCCTGGCGCATGTAGCGCAGCGCGGCCACCGTGTCGCCCTTGATTTCACAGGCGTCGGCCAGCACGCGGTGCAGCGCCATCATGTCGTAGGGCTGGTCGATGCGCTGCTGGTCGCGGCGCTGGTGCAGCGTGGCTTCGGCCACGCGCCGGGCGCCGTCGGCGTCGCCGCGGGCCAGCAGGCAACGCGCCTTCAGCCAGCTCCACTGCGTGATGCCGTCGCCGTCGGCTACCGCCGTCACGGCGCCGCCGTCCAGGTAGCGCATCGCCTCGTCGATCTCGCCGACGCCCAGGTGGCCCAGGGCCAGCGCGATGGCATAGCGTTTCAGGGCGCCGGGCAGCAGGTCTTCAGGGTGGGTGGTCAGGAATTCGACCATCGCCCGCGACTGCTGGAATTCACCGGCCGCGTGGTAGATGATGACCAGGTTGGTGGCCGCCGTGGCGATGACCTGCCGGGCGCCAACTTCGCGGGCCATGGCCATGGCCTGCTCGGTCAGGCGGCGGGCGTCGTCCAGGTTGTAGAGGTCCTGGTGGTAGCCGCCCAGGTTGCTCAGTGCGGTGATTTGCGGGCCGGGCCAGCCGGTGCGGGCGGCGCAATCCACCGCCGCGTAGAAGTGGCGCAGGGCCTCGTCATGCTGGCCCAGCAGCTTGGCCGTGATGGCCCGCGAGTTGTGGCCGATGAAGCGGTGCATCGGCAGCAATTGCAGGCCCGTGCGGCCGTCGATGGCCGACTGCAGTTGCGCCGCGCCCGTGTATTCGCCAGCGCGCCGCAGCACGATGGCCTGCACCTCGTCGCACAGGGCCAGGCCGGTGGCGTCAGACAGGTCGGCAAAGCCGCGCCGCGCCATTTGCAGGGCCGCGCTGGCCTGCGACGCTTCGCCCACGCGCACTTCGGCCAGCGCCACTTGCAGCCAGCCTTCGTGGGCCTGTGGCCCGTCTTCGGCGGCCACGGTGCGCCCCAGTTCGGCGGCTTGCAGCGGGTCCAGGTAGCACAGCTCCCAGGCCCGCGCGATCAGGGGGTTGGCACTATCCACGCGCCCTCATCGCTGTGCGCGCCTGGACGAAACCGAAGGCGTAATCAATGGCATCCAGCAGGTGGCGTTCGCTGTTGGCGCGTTCGCTGTCGCCGAGATAGAACGCAAAGTCGACCTCGTGGCGGATGTAGCGCGGCGGCAGCCGGTTCAGCGCCACGCAGGCCACATCGGCCAGCAGTTCGGCGTCGTGCGCAATGCCGGGGTAGCGTTCGGCATGGGCGTTCACGGTCGCGAAAACGGCACGCTCGTTGTGGTTGCACACCGACGTGAAGTCGATGGTGATGTTGGATGTGGTGGTGCTCATGCGGGTGGCTTCCTCAACGCCGTCGGCCGGCTGCGTTACCGATATCGGCGGTTCGGCGGCGGGCTTGACCGTCCTATGGTCGCAGATCGCCTGCCCGAAATAGCGGGACTAACGCACATCCGGACGGCTCCTGCAGCCCGTTGGCCGCCGCGCCCGCCCTCACACGGCGCCGGTGTTCGGCACAAACCCGCCTTGCGGTCGGGCCGTCTGCGCCGGGTGGCTGGCCACAAAGTCCAGCATCTTTTCGATGCAGCCCAGCGCCTGGCTGCGCACCGGTTCGGCCACCTGAATTTCGCCGCTGCCGTGCTCCAGGCAGGCCAGCACGCCCTGCAGCGCGTTCATCGCCATCCACGGGCAGTGCGCGCAGCTTTTGCAGGTGGCGCTGTTGCCGGCGGTGGGTGCTTCGATCAAGGTCTTGCCCGGCGCCAACTGGCGCATGCGGTGCATCAGGCCGTTGTCGGTGGCCACGATGTAGGTCGGCGCGCTGCCCTGCACCACGGCGTTCAGCAGTTGCGTGGTGCTGCCCACCACGTCGGCCAGGGCCACAACGCTTTTCGGCGATTCCGGGTGCACCAACACCTGAGCTTCGGGGTGCTGCTGCTTGAGCAGCTCCAGCTCCAGACCTTTGAATTCGTCGTGGACGATGCAGGCGCCGTCCCACAGCAGCATGTCGGCGCCGGTTTGTTCCTGGATGTAGCGGCCCAGGTGGCGGTCGGGCGCCCACAGGATCTTTTTGCCCTGTGCTTTCAGGTGTTCAACGATGCCCAGCGCGCAGGAACTTGTGACCATCCAGTCGGCGCGCGCTTTCACGGCCGCGCTGGTGTTGGCGTAGACCACCACCTCGCGGTCGGGGTGGGCGTCGCAGAAGGCCGAAAACTCCTCGGGCGGGCAGCCCAGGTCCAGGCTGCAGGTGGCGTCCAGGTCGGGCATCAGCACGCGCTTGTGCGGGCTCAGGATCTTGGCGCTTTCGCCCATGAAACGCACGCCGGCCACCACCAGCGTCTGGGCCGGGTGGTCGCGGCCGAAGCGGGCCATTTCCAGCGAGTCGGCCACGCAGCCGCCGGTTTCCAGCGCCAGATCCTGCAGGTCGCCGTCCACGTAGTAATGCGCCACCAGCACGGCGTTGTGGGCCTTCAGCAGCGCGGCAGCGCGGGCCTTGGCGGCCACCCGTTCGGCGGGCGATAGCACCGCGGGCACCTTGGCCCAGGCTTGTGTGGTGCAGGTGCTGCCGCTGCGGTCTTGCCGGGTGAAGTCGTAGAGCGTGGTTTCGGTCATGCGGCAGATGGTAGCCGGGCGCCGTGAAGGCGCCATGACCCGCAGCGCGCCTTGGATGGCCAGGGCCACTACGATGGCGCATGAGCACAATTCCTATCGCCGCTGTCGTGCCTTTGCGACGCGACGCCACGCTGATCGGCCTGGTCGGCCTGGCGCACGGCATCAGCCATTTCAGCCAGTTGTTGCTGGCGCCGCTGTTCCCCTGGCTGAAGGACGTTTTCGACGTCAGCTATGCGCAGTTGGGCTTCTTGATGACGATCTTCTTCGTCGTGTCCTGCGTGTCGCAAACGCTGTCGGGTTTCTGGGTCGACCGCTACGGCCCACGGCCGGTGCTGATGGCCGGGCTGGGCCTGGTGGGTCTGGCGGCGCTAGGCTTTGCGGCCAGCACCAGCTACGCCATGCTGGCCGCGTTCTCGGTGCTGGCGGGCACGGGCAATGGCGTGTTCCACCCGGTGGACTACACCTTGCTGAACCGCGGCGTCAGCCAGCCCCGGTTGGGGCACGCCTACAGCGTGCACGGCATCACCGGCAGCCTGGGCTGGGCGCTGGCGCCGGCCATGATGGTGCCGCTCACGCTGGCCTTTTCCTGGCGCGTGGCGCTGCTGTGCGCGTCGGGCCTGGCCTTCACGGTGCTGGCCGTGCTGTGGTTGCGCCGGGCTGATCTGGACGCGGCGAACCGGCCAGCGGCCGCGCCGGCCACGGCAGCCAACGCCGCACCCGACCACGCGCTGGCCTTCCTGAAGATACCGGCGGTGTGGATGTGCTTCGGCTTCTTCCTGCTGTACGCCGGGGCGTTGTCCATCATCCAGACCTTTGCCACCCAGTCGGCTGCGCAGCTGCATGCCGTGCCGGCGCACCTGGCGGCCATGTGCCTGAGCATCTACATGGTGTGCAGTGCTTGCGGCACCCTGCTGGGCGGGTTTTTGGCCGCCGACGAAGCGCGTTGCGAAAGGGTGGTGGGCTGCGCCTTCGGCCTGGCTGCCGTGCTGGCGCTGTGCATGGGCTACACCGACGTGCCCGCCCTGGCCGTGCCGGTGCTGTTTGGCGCGATGGGCCTGGCCGGCGGCATCGCCGGGCCGTCACGCGACATGCTGGTGAAGCGCTCGACACCCGACAACGCCAGCGGCCGGGTCTACGGCGTGGTCTACGCCGGGCTGGACATCGGCCAGGCCGTGGTGCCGCTGGGCGTGGGCCTGTTGATGGACCACGGCGCCTTCCGCAGCGTGTGGGCGGTGATGGCGCTGTTGATGGGCGCGCTGGTGGTCAGCGCTTTCCGGGTGCGGCGGGTGCGGCGGGTGCGGCGCACCGTGGCGCCCGCCGAAGGCGCAGCGGTCAGACGCAGTCCCGGTGGCGCTTGATGCAGGTGTCCAGCACCTCGCGGCCGTCACGCTGCCACCAGCCGTGCTTGCTGAAGATCTCGACTTCGCTGTAACCGGCATAGCCCTGGGCTTCGACCCAGCCGCGGATGCGCGGGATGTCGATGACCCCGTCGCCCATCATGCCGCGGTCGTTCAGCAGGTCGGTGGTGGGCGTCAGCCAGTCACAGACGTGCAGGGCCAGCAAGCGTGAGCCCTGGCCGTCTGCGCCCGGCCCGGCGCGTGCTATTTGCTGCTGCAGCTTCGGGTCCCACCACAGGTGGTAGACGTCCACCGCCACGCCCAGCGCGCCGCTGCGCGCGGGGTCCAGCGCGTCGCACAGGTCCAAAGCCTGCTCCAGCGTGTTGATGCAGGCGCGGTCGGCGGCGTACATCGGGTGCAGGGGTTCGATGGCCAGCGGCATGCCGCGCTGGCGGGCGTCTGCCAGCAGCGTGGCCACGCCGTCGGCCACCTGGGCGCGGGCGCCCGCGATATCGCGGTGCGCTGCCTGGCCGGCCAGCGCGCCCGGCAGGCCACCCACCACCAGCACCAGGCAGGGCGCGTTCAGTGTGCAGGCTTCGTCCAGCGCGCGCCGGTTGTCGTCGCGTGCGGCCTGGCGGCCGGCGGCGTCGGTGTGGGTGAACATGCCGCCGCGGCAGTAGCCCGACAGCACCATGCCGTGGTCTTGCAGGCGGCGTGCGGTGGCTTGCAGGCCGGCTGCGGCAACCTGGTCGCGCCAGGGCGCCACGGCGCGGATGTTGCGCTCGGCGCAGGCGTCCAGGATGTCGAGCAGCGGCCAGTCCACGCCGCGCTGCTGGCGCACGGTGGCGGTGTTGATGGACAGCCAGCGGTGGTCGGCAGAGAAGTCGCGCATGGGGGGTGAAGGGCGTCGGGACTGTGGGTTCAGCGGTCCAGCCCGTGCCAGGCCAGCAGCGTGTGCATGCGCCGCAGCGCCAGCTCGGGTTGTTCGATGAGCCCAGCGGCGTCGGCCAGGCGGAAGAGTTCGGCCAGATGCAGCAGCGAGCGCGTGCTCTGCTGCCCGCCGACCATCACGAAGTGGTTCTGGTGACCGTTCAACCAGGCCATGAAGACCACGCCGGTTTTGTAGAAGCGCGTGGGGGCCTGGAAGATGTGACGCGACAGCGGCACCGTCGGGCCCAGGATGGCGTGGAAGCGCGCGCTGTCGCCGGCCGCCAGCGCCGTCAGTGCCGCACTGGCCGCTGGCGCGATGGCGTCGAAGATGCCCAGCAGCGCGTCGCTGTGCTGGTGTTCGGGTGTGTCGCCGACGCCGTCGCCGGCGATCAGTTCGGCGTAGTTGAAGTCGTCGCCGGTGTACATGCGCACGCCCCGGCCCTGAGGGCCGCCAATGCTCGGCAGGCGGCGGCGCATGGCCACTTCCTGGTCTTTGTCGAGCAGCGAAATCTTGATGCCGTCAACCTTGTGAGGGTGCGCCGCAATCACACCCAGCGCGGTGTCCATGGCCTTCGCGGTGTCGCGGCTGCCCCAGTAACCGGCCAGCGCGGGGTCGAACATCTCGCCCAGCCAGTGCAGCACCACCGGCTGCCTGGCCTGGCGCAGCAGGCGGTCGTAGACCCGTTCGTAGTCGGCCGGGCCGCGCGCCACGCGGGCCAGTGCGCGGCTGGCCATCAAGATCAGCTTGCTGCCCAGGCCTTCGATGGCGGCCATCTGTTCTTCATAGGCGGCGATCACGTCGTCCACCGAACGGGCGTCTTCGGGTGCCAGCTGGTCGGTGCCGCAGCCGCTGGCCAGCAAGGCGCCGGGCGTGTCGCGCGCCGCCTCGATGGAGCGCTGAATCAGCTGCAGCGAGGTGGGCCAGTCCATCCCCATGCCGCGCTGCGCCGTGTCCATCGCCTCGGCCACGCCCAGGCCCAGGCCCCACAGCCGCCGGCGGTAGGCCAGCGTGGCGTCCCAGTCGATGGCGCAGCCAGCGCCCGGGTCCGCCGCCGCCAGCGGGTCGGCCACCACGTGGGCGGCTGAGTAGGCGATGCGGTTGAAAACTGCGCCGGGCGCCGGTGGCGCGAAAGTGGTCGGGCCGCGCAGGGTGTAGGGCGCCAGCCGGCCGTCGGCGGTGGGCAGGCGGATCTGCCACTGACTTTGCGAAGCGGCCATCTTCAGATCTCCAGCGCTGGCACGTCCACCCAGCGCCGTTCCTTCCACGAGGCCAGCGCGGCTTCCACCAGCTGCACGCCCTTGGCGCCTTCTGGCAGGGTCCAGCGGTAGGGTGCGTCGGCCGTTTCGTCGCCCACCACATGGCGGATGAAGGCCTCCCATTGCACCTTGAAGCCGTTGTCGTAGACCTGGGTGTCGGGCACTTCCTGCCACTGCTCGTTGAAGTCCATGGTCTGCTTCACGTCGGGGTTCCACACCGGCCGCGGCGTGGCCACACGCGCTTGCGCCCGGCAGGCCTGCAAGCCCGCCACGGCCGAGCCGTGGGTGCCGTCGACGTGGAAGGTGACCAAGTCGTCGCGCCGCACCCGCGTGGTCCATGAACTGTTGACCTGCGCGACGACGGGCTCGCCCTGGTGGCCCTTCAGCTGGAAGGTGGCGTAGGCCGCGTCGTCGGCGGTGGCGGTGTAGGGCTTGCCGGCTTCGTCCCAGCGGGTGTCGATGTGGGTGGCGCCCAGGCAAGAAACGGACTGCACTTCACCGAACAAGTTGTCCAGCACATAGCGCCAGTGGCAGACCATGTCCAGGATGATGCCGCCGCCGTCTTCGGCGCGGTAATTCCAGCTGGGGCGCTGGATGGGCTGCAGGTCGCCTTCGAAGACCCAATACCCAAACTCAATGCGCACGCTGAGCATGCGGCCGAAGAAGCCCGAACGGCGCAGCATGTCCAGCTTGCGCAAGCCCGGCAGGAAGAGCTTGTCCTGCACCGCACCGTGTTTCAGACCCGAAGCCTGGGCCAGCTGGCAGACCTGCACGGCTTCGTTCAGATTGGTGGCGATGGGCTTTTCGCAGTAGACGTGTTTGCCGGCGCGTATGGCCTGCGCCAGCAGCGTCGGGCGCATCTGCGTGGTGCCGGCGTCGAAGAACACGCTGTCTTCGGGGTTGGCGAGTGCGGCTTCCAGATTCGTGCCGAAGCGTTCGATGCCGTGGGCGCGGGCCAGCGCTTCAATCTTTTCGGCATTGCGGCCGATCAGCACCGGGTCGGGCATCACGCGGTTGCCATTGGCCAGCAGCACGCCGCCCTGGTTGCGGATGGCGACGATGGAGCGCACCAGATGCTGGTTCAGGCCCATGCGGCCGGTGACACCGTGCATGACGATGCCGAGTCGTTGGGTGCTCATGATCAGTTCACCGGGCTCAGGCCAGCGGCCTTCACCAGCGCCGCGTTGCTGACGATTTCGGCCTTGATGTAGGCGTCGAACTGTTCGGGTGTCAGCGTCCAGGCATCGGCCCCCAGCTGCACAAAGCGCTCTTTCACTTCCGGCAAAGCCAGCGCCTTCAACACTTCGGCATGCAGGCGGTTGACGATGTCGCGCGGGGTCTTGGCCGGCACCATCATGCCGATCCAGAAGTTGAATTCCGAGCCCGGCACGCCGGCCTCGGCGGTGGTGGGCACGTCGGGCAGTGCGCTGGCGCGCTTGGGCGAACCTACGGCCAGGGCCACCAGCTGGCCGGTCTTGATCTGGCCGATGACCGGGGTGATGGGCGAGAAGTAGTAGTCCACGCGGCCCGACAGCACCTCAGACACCGCTTCGCCCG
>JAYVBO010000020.1:0-10874 GCA_043750435.1 Betaproteobacteria bacterium
GTGGGTTGGAACACCGTGCTCTATCTCGCCGCGCTGCAGACCATACCCGCCGAACTTTACGAAGCCGCGCGCGTGGATGGCGCTTCGTCGCTGCAGCGCCTGCGCTTCATCGTGTTGCCGCTGTTGCGGCCAATGATCTTCTTCGCGGTCACGCTGACCGTCATCGGCAGCCTGCAGATGTTCGAAGAGTCCTACATCCTGACCCGAGCCACCGGCGGCACCGGGCGTGTGGCCGAGACTTCAGCGATGTACATGCTGCGCGTGGGCATGACCGAGGGCGACTTCGGTGCAGCTTCGGCCGTGGCCTGGTTGCTGTTCATGTTCATCGCCGCCACGACCTATTTGAACAACCGCTTGTTCAAGCCCAAAGACTGAGCCATGACCATCCCGCTCACCCCCGTTCTGCAACACGGCGGCCGCTCCGGCGCCGGCCTGGGCCGTCACGCTGCGCACATCTCGGCTTATGCATTGGTGGCCATCGGCGCCTTCGCGATGTTGCTGCCCTTCTATTACATGATGGTCTACGCCACCCACACCAACACCGACATCCTGGCGGTGCCGCCGCCGTCGTGGTTCGGCAGCCACCTGATGGACAACATCGCCGACCTGCTGGAACGCCGGCCCATGTTCTGGCATTCGATGGGTTTGTCGTTGTGGATCGCGGTGGCCGTGACGGTGCTGAACCTGTTCTTCAGTTCCCTGGCTGGCTATGCCTTTGCCATGTTCGAATTTGCGGGCAAGGAGAAGTTCTTCGGCTTCATCCTGGCCACCATGCTGTTGCCGGCTTTCGTCTCGATGATTCCCACGGTGCTGCTGATGGCGCAACTGGGCTGGATCAACGAAAGCCGCGCGCTCATCGTGCCGGCGGCCTGCAGCGCGGTGGGCGTTTTCATGATGCGCCAATACATCGGCTCGGCCATACCGCGTGAAATCATCGAAGCCGCGCGCATGGACGGCTGCAGCGAATTCGGCATTTACTGGCGCGTGGTGCTGCCCTTGCTGGGCCCGGCGCTGGGCACCTTGGCGCTGGTCACCTTCATTGGCAACTACAACAACTTCTTCGGCGCGCTGCTGGTCATGCGCGACCAGGATGCCTACACCTTGCCGCTGGTGCTGCGCTCTTTGCAGGGCACCAGTGGCATCACCTGGGGTGCATTGAGCGTCGGGGCGGCCATCACGGTGCTGCCGCTGCTGGTGCTCTTCGTTTTCTACTCACGACGTCTGATCGACGGGCTCACGGCCGGTGCCGTCAAGGGATGACTTTTCATGCGAACGACAGACTGATATGGCCAGCTCGATTTCATTGACCGGCATCGGCAAGTCCTATGGCCCGGTGGCCACGATAGCCAACCTCAGTCTTGAGGTGAAGGCTGGCGAGTTCATGGTCTTCGTCGGCCCTTCGGGCTGCGGCAAGACCACCTTGCTGCGCATGATCGCCGGCCTGGAAGACATCACCCAGGGTGAAGTGGCCATCGACGGCCAGCGCGTCAACGAGCTCGGCCCGTCCGAACGCGGCGCCGCCATGGTGTTTCAGAATTACGCCCTCTACCCACACATGACCGTGGCTGAAAACATGGGCTTCGGTCTGAAGATGGCCGGCGTCAAGCCAGCCGAGCGCGATGCGGCGGTCCAGCGTGTGGCCGAAACCCTGCAGATCTCAGCCCTGCTCGAGCGCAAGCCCAAGGCGCTGTCAGGGGGCCAGCGCCAACGCGTGGCCATCGGCCGCGCCATCGTGCGCAGCCCGAAGGTATTTCTGTTCGACGAGCCCTTGTCCAATCTGGATGCCAATCTGCGCGTGCAGATGCGCGTCGAGCTGGCGCGGCTGCACCGCGAACTGGGTACCACCATGATCTACGTCACCCATGACCAGGTCGAGGCCATGACGCTGGGCCAGCGCATCGCGGTCTTCCACGCCGGCAAGATCGAACAGGTCGGCACCCCGCTGGACCTTTACCACCGCCCAGGCAACTGCTTCGTGGCCGAATTCATCGGCTCGCCGCGCATGAACATGCTGCCCGCTCGCTTCGAAGGCGGCGCCGCCGTGGTGCTGTCGGCCGGTGCCTGGGGCCTGCCCGAAGGCGGCGCCGACCTGCGCGGCTTGAAGACCGTGGGCGTGCGTGCCGAAGACCTGCAGCCCGGCCCGGTGGGCGGCGGCGCGGTGCAGGCCGAAGTGCGGCTGGTTGAACAGCTGGGCGACGCCACGCTGCTGCATCTGCTGGTGCCCGGCTCGGACGCCAACGTCACGGCGCGGCTCAACGGCTCGGTTCACGAATGGGCACCGGGGCAGCTTGTCGGCCTGCGTTGCGCGGCGGACAAACTGCGCTGCTTCGACGCATCGGGCCGGGCGCTGGCCTGAAGCCGCCGGCCCCGTTCGCGCACCTGTCATCCTCATCTACCTGTAGAGCACCACCCATGGACCAGCACCACTTGCCCGAAACCAGCCTGCGGGCTCTGGGCGCCAGCCACCCATCAGTGCCCTTCGTTTGGGGCGTGGCCACGTCGGCCTTTCAGATCGAAGGCGCCACCACCGAAGGCGGGCGCGGCGAAAGCATCTGGGACCGCTTTTGCGCAACCCCCGGCAAAGTCCGCAACGGCGACACCGGCATGCCGGCCTGCGACCACTACCACCGCATGCCTGACGACGTGGCCCTGATGCAATCGCTGGGCGTCGACGCCTACCGGTTTTCCATCGCCTGGCCGCGCGTGCAGCCTGCCGGCGCCGGCGCCTACAACCCCAACGGGCTGGACTTCTACGACCGTTTGGTGGATCAACTGCTGGCCGCTGGCATCCAGCCCCACGCCACGCTGTTTCACTGGGACCTGCCGCAGGCTCTGCAAGAAGGCGGCGGCTGGCTGGCGCGCACCACCGCCGAGCGCTTTGCCGACTACGCTGCGCACATGGGGCTGCGCCTGGGCGACCGGCTGGTCTCGCTGAGTACCCACAACGAGCCCTGGTGCAGCAAGGTGCTGGGCCATGAAACCGGGCAGTTTGCGCCCGGCCTGCGCGACCCCGAAGCGGGGGTGGTCGCCGGCCACCATCTGCTGCTCTCGCATGGGCTGGCCATGCAGGCCCTGCGCGCTGCCGGTGTGGCCTGCCCTCTGGGCATCGTGCTCAACCAGTCCAGTGCCACGCCCGCCACGGGTTCGCCCGCCGATCGCCTGCTGGCGCAGCAACAGTACGCCAGCATGGTGCGCTGGTTCCTGGACCCGGTGCTGCAGGGCCGCTACCCCGAAGTCGAGGGCGTGGCCATTCCGCAGGCGCCCGTGTTGCAGGCGGGCGACCTGGCCTTGATCAGCGCGCCGCTGGATTTCCTGGGCGTCAACTACTACACCCGCATCTGGGCCAGTGCCGACAAGACGCCGGCGCCCCAGGCCCTGGGGGTGACCGACATGGGCTGGGAAATCTACCCCGACGGCCTGCGCGAACTGCTCACAGACCTGCACGCCGGCTACCAGCTGCCGCCCATCTACATCACCGAAAACGGCTGCGCCTGCGCCGACGTGCTGGTGGACGGCGCGGTGACTGACACCGCCCGCATCGACTACCTGCGCAGCCACCTTGAAGCCCTGGCCCAGGCCAGCGCGGCCGGTGTGGACATTCGCGGCTATTTCGCCTGGAGCTTGATGGACAACTTCGAGTGGGACTCGGGCTACGCCAAGCGCTTCGGGCTGGTGCACGTGGATTACGCAACCCAGGTGCGTACGCCCAAGGCCAGCGCCCATTGGTACCGCGAATTGATCGCTCGGCACAAGGCAGTGGCCACACGTGGCTGACGGGCTGCCCATCACGGGCGACCAACAACTCGTCAAGGCCATCAACCGGGCTGCGGTGCTGCGCCTGCTGCGCAGCGAGCAGGGCTTGTCGCGCGCCGACCTCGCCGATCGCAGCGGCCTGACCCGGTCCACCGTCAGCTTGATCATCAAAGAGCTGATCGCCACCGGCTGGATCGCCGAGGACGACGTACTGGCCACCGGCGCACTGGGTCGACGGCCGACGCCGCTGCGCCTGGACGGCAGCCGGCTGAGCCTGATCGGCGCCGAGGTCACGCCCGACACCATACGGGTGGTGTCGACCACGATCCATGGCGATGTGGAGCAAGTCCACCAGGCCGCGCTGAACCAGCTCGACCCCGAAGGGGCCTGCCGTCAACTGGTCGACATGGTGATTGAACTGGTGCGCCGCACCACGGCCCAAGGCAAGCAGGTGCTGGGCGTGGGCGTGGCCTTGCCTGGCGCGGTGCAGGTCAGCACCGGCATGCTGCTGTTCGCCCCCAACTTGGGCTGGCGCAATGTCGCGGTGGCCGAATGGCTGCGCCGCGACCTGGACGCGGCAGGCCTGGACCAGGTGCCCTTCTACTGCCTGAACGACGCCGACTTGGCTGCCGTGGGCGAAACCGAGTTCGGCCCGCACCCAGCCGACGACCCACTGGTCTACATCACCTGCGGCCTGGGTGTGGGTTCGGGCGTCGTGCTGGGCGACACCCTCTTCACCGGCGCCACCGGCGCGGGCGGCGAGATCGGCCATACCGTGCTGCACTTCGGGGGCCGCGCTTGTTCCTGCGGCCGCCTGGGTTGCGCCGAGGCCTATGTGGGCCTGCGCGCCGTGGCCGAATCGGCGGGCTGCCTCAGCAGCGATGGCGGCGTCGACCTGGTGGCCCTCAAGCGGATGATCACGGCGCGCGACCCCCTGGTGCGGGCCGCCTTCGAGGCCGCCGGCCGCAGCCTGGGCGTGCTGCTGCAAAACGTCTGGACCACCTTCGACCCCCGCGCCATCGTGCTGGGTGGCGAAAGCGTGGCGCTGGGCGGCCAGCCCTTTGTCGACGCCGCCCTGGCGGTGCTGGACGACTACGCCGCGCACGCCGGCGTGCCCCCGCCAGCCGTGCGCTTGTCGCGCTTCACCGAACTGGCCACGGCCGTCGGTGGCGCGGCCTATGTGCTCTATTCCTTGATGCGCCCGTACTGAGGCGGCTGTCGTGCATCAGGGATAACCAGGGCAGCATCGATACGCCGCTACTACCTGATGCCGACGCGGCCTGAAAACAATGCAGCCTCCACAACCCGTGACGGAGACCTGACCATGAGCAAGATCCTGATGCTGTGCGGCGATTTCGGCGAAGACTACGAAGTGATGGTGCCCTTCCAGGCCTTGCAGGCCGTGGGCCACACGGTGCACGCCGTGGCGCCGGAAAAGAAGAGCGGCGACTTCGTGATGACCGCCATCCACGACTTCGAAGGCCAGCAGACCTGCAGCGAAAAGCCCGGCTGCTGAAGCGCTGTCAGCGCGGCAGCACCACGTCCACCGTGCGTGGGTTGATGCCCAGTTTGGGGAAGTCGGTCAGCCCGGCTTCGAACATCGCGCCGTAGGTGGCGGCGCCTGCCGGTGACAGGCCTTCGCTGACCGCCCGCGCTTCAAACAACGGCTTGCCGCTGGCGCGGTCGCGGATCAGCAGCGCCACCTGGTGTTCATAGCGTTCACTGCGCACACCGCCCAAGCGCGGCCCGAAGCCGAAGCCGCCGCCCCAGCGCGGCGCCATCCAGGGTCCGTAGCGCCCGCCCGCGAAGCCACCACGCCACCACAGCGGGTCGTCCCACAGCTGCAGCGCCACACCGCTTTCGCGCGCGCCCAGCTGCACGAAAACATCGGGTTTGCTGCCAGCCACCACCGGCGTGAAGCCGGCTTTGGCCAGGGCCGCTCGGGCGCCAGCTTCCAGCAGATCACTTTCCGCCGCGCGCGCCTGCTGCGAAGGCAGGCGTTCGAAGGCGTAGCTGGCGGGCGCGCGGCCCGCCGGCCAGTCGCCGAAAGTCGAGACCTCGCTGGACACCGTGCGCATCGCTGCGCAGCCACCCAGCACGGTGGCCGCAGCCAGTGCGCCCACCAGCGTCATCGCCTTCAACAAGCCCTGTCTGCGTTGCATGCTTCAGTCTTCGGTTTGTTCAGCCTCGTCACGCTGCAGGTGCATCGTGACCACTTGGGGTGTGGGCGGGGCGCACGGCTCGTCATCGAAAGCGATGTCACCGTCGGCGCTGGCCACACCCGTGGTTTTCAGCGTCGTGAAGGGGTACAAATTGCGGTCCAGCAAATGCGACTTCACCACATGCCCCATGGCGTGCAGCATGTTGTCGCTGCGCCCCGGGTATTGCTTTTCCCAGTCGCGCAGCATCTTCTTCACCTGCACGCGCTGCAGCGCGTCCTGGCTGCCACAAAGGGTGCACGGGATGATGGGGAACTGTCGGTGCGCTGCCCAACGTTCCAGGTCGGTTTCGGCCACATAGGCGAGCGGGCGGATGACGATGTTTTTGCCGTCGTCGCTGGCCAGCTTGGGTGGCATGCCTTTCAAGCGGCCGCCGAAGAACATATTCATCAGCAGCGTCACCACGATGTCGTCGCGGTGGTGGCCCAGCGCGATCTTGGTCGCGCCCAGTTCACCGGCCACGCGGTACAGGATGCCGCGGCGCAGCCGCGAACACAGACTGCACATGGTCTGCCCTTCCGGGATCAGCTTCTTGACGATGCTGTAGGTGTCCTGGGTCTCGATGTGAAAGGGCACGCCACGCTCCTTCAGGTAGGCCGGCAAGATGTGGTCGGGGAAGCCGGGCTGCTTCTGGTCCAGGTTGACGGCCACCAGGTCGAAGTGGATGGGCGCGCGTTCACGCAGGCTCATCAGCACGTCCAGCATGGCGTAGCTGTCCTTGCCGCCCGACAGGCAGACCATCACCTTGTCGCCCTCTTCGATCATGTTGAAGTCGGTGATGGCCTGGCCCACCTGGCGGTGCAAACGCTTGCTGAGCTTGTTGACCTCGAAGGCGGCCTTCTTGGTGGCGTGGAAGTCGGTGGGGCTGTTCATGGAGGTTCCTTCAGGCCGCTGGGTTGATGCCGAAGACTTCCACGCCCACGGCGGCGCAGTCGGGGTAAACGTCGGGCTTGGCGGTGGACACGCGCGCGGCGCGCACCTGCGGGTGGGCCAGCATCAGCACCAGCAGGTCATCGACCAGCGTTTCCTGCAGGTGGATGTGGCCTTGTTTCACGCGGTCCATCACGGTGCGGCGGATGAAGTCGTAGTCCAGCACTTCGTCCAGCTTGTCAGCCTGGGGTGTCGATTTCGCCAGCGGCACGTACAGATCGACGTTGATGATGACGCGCTGCTCGCCCTTCTTTTCGAAGTCGTGCACGCCGATGTTGATCCACACCTCGTAGTCGCTGAGGAAGAGGCGGCGGCAGTTCGCCAGTTGCGGGTGGTCAAGGAAGCTGTGCATCAAGGCGCCTGGTTGGGTTCACGGGCCAGGAACATCACGTCCCGGTTCTGGGCTTGCAAATGCTGGCCGCCGTCCACCAGCAGTGTGGTGCCGGTGATGGCTTTGGCGTCCAGCAGAAAGCGCACGGCGCGCGCCACGTCTTGCGCGGTGGAACTGCGCTGCAGCGGCGTCATGCGGTGCGCGGCGTCGAATTCGCGCGGGCTCATTTCGCCCGACAGCGTGGTCACGCCGGGTGCCACACCGCAAACGCGCAAACGCGGCGCCAGGGCCTGTGCCAGCAAGGTGTTGGCGGCTTCCAGCGCGGCCTTGCTGAGGGTGTAGCTCAGGTAGTCGGGGTTGGGGTTCCACAGCTTCTGGTCCAGCAAGTTGATGACCACGCCGCCGTCGCGCCCGCAGTGGCTGTACAGCGCGCGCGCCAGCAAGATGGCCGGCGCGGTGTTGGCGCGCCAGTGCGCTTCCATGCGCGCCAGGCTGAAGGTGGCGACGTCGTCGTATTCGAAGAGCGAGGCGTTGTTGACCACCGCGTCCACCCGGCCGAAGGCGCGGTGCACGGCCGGCACCAGGGCTTCGCACTGCGCCTCAAAGGCCAGGTCGGCACCGAAAGCCTGGGCCTGGCCGCCGGCCGCGCGGATGGCGGCCACCGTGGCGTCGGCCTCGGTGGCTGCGCTGCGGTAGTGCACGGCCACGCGCCAGCCGTTGGCGGCCAGGTCGAGTGCGATGTCACGGCCTATGCGCTGGGCGGCGCCGGTGACGAGTACGACGGGGCTTGAATTCATGCTTCCTACAATCGCGGCCATGCATCCAACCGGGGCCGAGAGTTTATCGGCGCGACTCCACACCCGCCTTTCCACGGCCATCGCTGAAAACGGCGACTGGCTGCCCTTCGACCGCTGGATGGCGCTGGCGCTCTACGAACCCGGCCTGGGTTACTACGCGCGCGGCAGCCAGCAGTTCGGCAGCCTGCCGCCCAGCGCCACCCGCGCCGGCAGCGATTTCGTCACCGCGCCCGAGCTGTCGACGCTGTTCGGGCAGGCGCTGGCCCGCCAGGTGGCGCAGGCGCTGGACGCCAGTGCCACGCAGGAGGTGTTTGAGTTCGGCGCCGGTTCGGGCGCGCTGGCCGCGCAACTGCTGACTGCTTTGGGCGACCGGGTGCAGCGCTATGCCATCGTCGACCTCAGCGGCACGCTGCGCGAAAAGCAGGCGCAGACGCTGGCGCCCTGGGCCGACCGCGTGCAGTGGCTCACCGCCTTGCCCGAGGCGATGCAAGGCGTGGCGGTCGGCAACGAAGTGCTGGACGCGATGCCGGTGCAACTGCTGCATTTCGACGGCGCGGATTGGTGGGAACGCGGCGTGGCGGTGGATGAGAAACCCAGCGCCGACACCTTCATCTGGGCCGACCGCCCCACCGCGCTGCGCCCGCCCGGCGATCATGAATTCGTGCCCGGCACGGTCACCGAAATCCACCCGCAGGCCGAAGCTTTCATCCGCACGCTGGCGGCCCATTTGCAGCGCGGCGCCGCCTTCTTCATCGACTACGGTTTCCCCGAGGCCGAGTACTACCACCCGCAGCGCCACGGCGGCACCTTGATGTGCCACCGCGCCCACCAGGCCGACGACAACCCGCTGCAGGACGTGGGCGACAAGGACATCACCGCGCACGTGAATTTCAGCGGCATCGCGCTGGCCGGGCAAGACGCCGGGCTGGACGTGCTGGGCTACACCACGCAGGCCCACGCCCTGATGAACTGCGGCCTGCTGGACTTGCTGCAAGGCGCCGACATCCGCACGGTGGCCAACGCGCAGAAGCTGCTGACCGAACACGAGATGGGCGAACTGTTCAAGGTCATCGGTTTCGCAAAAGGCTGCGCCTTCGAGCCCTTGGCCTTCGTGCGCGGCGACCGCAGCCACACGCTCTGAAGACGGCATGCGCTGGTTGTTGGTGTTCCTGATCGCATGCCTGGTCTTCAACGGCCTGCAGCGCTGGTTGCGCAAGATCGGCCTGGGCAAGTTGCCGGGTGACTTCAGCCTGCGCATCGGCGGGCGCGACTGGTATGTGCCGCTGACCAGTTCGGTGGTGCTCAGCGTGCTGGCCATGCTCATCGGCCTGTTGATCTGACGGCCCGCGAACGCGATGTCAGCACCCATCCTGCTCAGCTTCGTCCTGGCCTACTTCGCGCTGCTGCTGGGCGTGGCCTGGTGGACGGGGCGCCGCGCCAACAACGCCACCTTCTTCATCGGCAGCCGCAACAGCCCCTGGCTGCTGGTGGCCTTTGGCATGGTGGGCACCTCGCTGTCGGGCGTCACCTTTGTCAGCGTGCCGGGTGCGGTGGGGCTGACCCACTTCGGCTATCTGCAGGTGGTGCTGGGGCAGACGCTGGGCTATGTGGTGATTGCCTTCGTGCTGCTGCCGCTGTATTTCCGCCTGGGCCTCACGTCCATCTACGGCTTTCTGGCCCACCGCCTGGGGCCGCGCAGTTATCGCACCGGCGCGGCCTTCTTCATCGCCTCACGCACGCTGGGCGCCACGGCGCGGCTGTATCTGGTGGTGGCGGTGCTGCAGGACATGATCCTGTCAGCCTTCGGCCTGCCTTTCTGGCTGACCACGGCCGTCATCTTGCTGATGGTGCTGCTCTACACGCTGGAAGGCGGTGTGCGCACCATCGTCTACACCGACACCCTGCAAACCGCTGGCATGTTGCTGGGCCTGGTGGTCTGCACGGTCTTCTTGTTGCAGCGCCTGGACCTGTCGCCGCTGCAGGCCTTTGCGCAGATGCGCGAACGCGGCCTGGCGACGGTCTTCAACACCCTGCCGCAGGCCAAGGATTTCGCGCTGAAGCAGTTGGTCGCCGGCCTGTTCATCACCATCGCCATGACCGGCATGGACCAGGAAATGATGCAAAAGAGCCTGTCGGTACGCCGCCTGCGTGACGCGCAGAAAAACCTGCTGCTGCTGGGCGTGGTGCTGCTGGTGGTGGTCAGCGTCTTCCTCTACCTGGGCGGCTTGCTCTACCTGGTGGCGCCCACGCTGGGCTTGCAGGGCGCCGGCGACCGCATCTTCCCGGCGGTGGTGCTGGGCCACATGCCGGTGGCCGTGCAGGTGCTCTTCGTCATTGCGCTGGTGTCGGCCCTGTTCCCCAGTGCCGACGGCGCCTTGACGGCGTTGACCAGCAGCACCTGCATCGACCTGCTGGGCCTGCCCCAGCGCGCCGACTTGACCGAGGCCCAGCAGGCCCGCATCCGCCGCCGCGTGCACGCCGGCTACGCCTTGCTGTTCCTGCTGCTGGTGCTGACCTTCCGCGCGGTGGACAGCCCCAGCATGATCGGCTTGATCCTGAAGATTGCGGCCTACACCTACGGCCCCCTGCTGGGCCTGTTCGCCTTCGGCGTGCTGACCACGCGCGCCGTCAACGACCGCTGGGCGCCCGCCGTGGCGCTGGCCGCGCCGGTGCTGTGCTGGTTGATCGACGCCAACCAGCGCGCGCTCTTCGGTGACTGGCAGTTGGGCCTGGAACTGCTGGTGCTGAACGGCGCGCTGACCTTTGCGGGGCTGTGGCTGGTGTCGCTGCGCCAGCCCGCCAAGGCGCTGGCCGCCGGGGGCTGATCAGCCGGCAGCGGCGTCC
>JAYVBO010000021.1:0-10858 GCA_043750435.1 Betaproteobacteria bacterium
ACGCTGGAAGTCACCGAACTGGACCGCCTGGCCACGCGCGGCCACGACGACCGACTGGAACGCGTGGTGGGGCATCTGGTGCAGAACGCACTCGACGCCACACTGGCCGACGGCCGCGTGTGGATAGCGGTCACCCGCTACAGCGGTCAGGTGCAATTGCAGGTCGGCGACACCGGCGTGGGCATGAGCGAAGAATTCGTGCGCAACAAGCTCTTCCGGCCCTTCAACACCACCAAACACAGCGGCATGGGCATAGGCACCTACGAGAGTTTTCAGTACATCCGCGAACTGGGCGGCACCATACAAGTGGACAGTCATGTCGATGCCGGCACGACCATCACGGTTCTGCTGCCGCTGTTCGAGACCCACCGCGGCTCGGACCTCATGCCCATGGGGCCGCGATGAGCCAGGGCGCGCCCCCACTGCTGATCGTTGAAGACGATCTGGCGCTGCAAAAGCAGATCAAGTGGTCGCTCGACCGCTTCGAGACCGTCACCGCCAGCGACCGCGAAAGCGCGCTGCTGCAGTTTCGCCGCCACCAGCCCGCCGTGGTCACCATGGACCTGGGCCTGCCGCCCGACCCCGATTCGGTGTCCGAAGGCTTCAAGCTGCTGGAGCAGATGCTGGCCATCGACCCGACGGCCAAAGTCATCGTGCTGACCGGCCAGAACGACCAGCCCAACGCCCTGCGCGCGGTGGCACTGGGCGCCTACGACTTCCTGGCCAAGCCCTTCGACCCCGATGTGCTGACGCTGACCATCGAGCGCGCCTGGCGCCTCTACGAATTGCAGGCCGAGAACCGCCGCCTGCAGTCGCTGCACCAGCCCGACGCGTTGTCGGGCTTGATCACCCGCGACGCCGACATGATGCGCATTGCGCGCACCATCGAACGCGTCTCGTCCAGCAATGCCACCGTGCTGCTGTTGGGCGAAAGCGGCACCGGCAAGGAAGTGCTGGCGCAGGGCGTGCACACGGCCAGCAAACGCACCGGCCGCTTCATCGCCATCAATTGCGCGGCCATTCCGGAGAACCTGCTCGAAAGCGAACTCTTCGGCTACGAGAAAGGCGCCTTCACCGGCGCCACCAAAACCACGCCCGGCAAGTTCGAAACAGCCAACGGCGGCACGCTGATGCTGGACGAAATCGGCGACCTGCCGCACACCCTGCAAGCCAAGCTGCTGCGCTTTCTGCAAGAGCGCACGGTGGAGCGGCTGGGCGGGCGCAGCGAAATTCCGGTCGACGTGCGCGTGGTGGGTGCCACCCACCAAGACCTGAAAGCGCTGATTGCGCAGGGCCGCTTCCGCGAAGACTTGTACTACCGGCTGGCCGAGATCGTCATCAACATCCCGCCGCTGCGGGCCCGCAACGGCGACGCCGCGCTGCTGGCCCACGCCTTCGTGCGGCGCTATGCGCAAGAGCAGCGCCGGCCCGGACTGACCTTTTCAGACGACGCCATTCGGGCCATCGAACAAAACCCCTGGCAGGGCAACGTGCGTGAACTGTTGAACGCCATCAAGCGCGCGTCCATCATGTCCGAAAGCGACCGCCTGACCTGCGAAGACCTGGGTCTGCCGTCACCCGAAGGTGCCGATGGCGGGGCCGAGCATTCCGATCTGGATTTGCGCACCGTCCGCGAAGCGGCGGAGCGCCAGGCCATCGTTGCGGCCCTGGCCCGCAGCAATGGGAATATCGTGAAGGCGTCCGAGCTGTTGGGCGTCAGCCGGCCCACGCTGTACGACCTGATGAAACGCTTGTCGATCAAGTAAACGGCTGCGCTTGTGGCTCGCTCAGGAAGAGGAAACGAAACATGGCAATGAAGATGAGCCGTTTGAAGCTCGCCGCGCGCCTGTGGTGTGCGGTTTTGCCGGTGGCACTGGCTGCCTGCAGCGAGGGCAAGCCCGGGGCATTGGTCAAGGATGGCCAGGAAGCGGTGGCCAAGCAGGACTATGCAACTGCGGTCATCCAGTTCAAGGCGGCGCTGCAGAAGGACCCCCAGTCCGTCGACACGCGGATTCATCTCGGCAAGGCTTTGCAGGCCTCGGGAGACGCGGCCGGTGCGGCCGTCGAGTTCACCAAAGCGCTGGAACAAGGTGGCGGCGCGGACCGAGTGGTGCCGCTGATCGCGCAGGCCTTGCAGCGGGCCGGCGAAGACAAGAAGCTAGTCGCGACTTACGACGCGACCGTGCTGACGGACAAGGAAGCGCAGGCCCGGTTGAAGGCCACGTTGACAAGCGCCTGGACGACCTTGGGTGACAAGGACAGGGCCAAATTGGCATTTGATGCAGCCTACGCGGCGGCCCCCGATTCCGCCCCTGTGGCGCTCATCAGCGCCCGCCAGCTGGCTGCGCGCAACGATCTGCCTGGCGCAGTGGCCCTGCTCGACAAGCTGCTGGCCAAGGATGCCAGCCAGGTCGACGCCTGGATACTGAAGGGCGCTCTGCTGAGTGTGAATCCCAAGACTGATGGCGCCTCTGAAACGGCCTACCGCAAGGCGCTGGAATTGGACAAGGCAAACGCCTGGGCCCGCTACGCGATCATCAATTCGATGCTTCGTGCGCAGCACATCACCGAGGCCAAGGCCGAGGCCAAGGTGATGCGGGACGTATTGCCCAAGCACGCCCTGACGACTTTCGTTGAAGCCCAGATCGCCTACTCGGAACGCGACTTTCCGAAGACGCGGGAATTGACCCAGAAGCTGATGCAGCGGGCGGTCGCGAATCCGGCCTTGCTGCAACTGGCCGGCAGCGTCGACCTGGAAATGCATGACCTGATTCAGGCCGAAACGCATTTCTCCAAGGCGCTGAATCTATCACCCGATATGTCGGGTGCCCGCATCGGTCTGGCCACCGTCTATCTGCGGCAAGGCCAGCCGACCAAGGCACTGGCCACCTTGCGCGACCAACTTGTCGGCGACAGCAATGAAGCCCGTGCGCTGACCCTTTCCGGTGAGGCCGAATTGGCCCTGGGTGACGCCGCCGCCGCAGAGCGCTTATTTATCCGCGCGGCCAAGCTGCAGCCCGACGACCCGCAGATCAAGACCGCCGTGATTCTGACCCGCATGGGCAAGGGCAACGGCGAAGCGGCCTTCGCAGATTTGGCGTCGGTGGCGGCTTCCAGCCAAGACATCGTGGCCGATCAGGCGGCGTTCAGCGCACGTCTGCGCCGTGGTGAATTCGACGAGGCATTGGCCGTCGTTGACCAGATCGCCAAGAAGCAGCCCAACAACCCGATGATTCACGACATGCGAGGCCGAACTTATCTGGCGCGCCGTGACCTGGTCTCGGCGCGCAACGCCTTCGAGGCCCAGCTCAAGGCGGATCCGACCTTGTTCACGGCCACCGCCAATCTGGCTGCAATCGACCTCATCGAAAAGAAGACCGATGACGCACGCAAGCGTCTGCAAGCCGTCGTCAAGGCCGACCCGAAGAACGTCTACGCACTGCTGGCCTTAACCAAGCTCCAGGCCGATGCCGGTGCGTCACTGGATGAAACCAAGCAGTCGTTGAAGAACGCTATCCAGGCCGTGCCACGTGCACCCGAGCCACGTTTGCAACTGATCGCCCTGACCCTGCGCGCGCGGCTCTACAAAGAGGCGCTGGTGGCCGCGCAGGAAGCGGCCGCCGCCTTTCCGGGCGACGCAGCCGTGGCAGACGCGGTGGGCCGTGCCCAAATGGAAGCCGGTGACGTCGAGCAGGCCATCAGCACGTTCCGCAAGCTGGCCAGCACCGAGACCAAGTCCGCCTTGGCGTACACGCGCCTGGCCGACATCTATCAAAAGGAGGGCAAGCGCGAACAGGCCGAGACCGCCTTGCTCAAGGCCCTTGAGGTGGAGCCCGATCTGCAGTCCGTACAGGGTGCGCTGGTCGACTTGCTGATACGCAGCAATCGCAATGCCGATGCCCTGGCTTTCATCCAGCGCCAGCAGCGCGCGGCGCCAAATAAGGCATTCCCTTACAGCCTGGCGGCGGCCTATCACATCCGGCTGCGCGAGCTGGATGCCGCGCTGGTCAGCTACCGCACGGGCCTGGCCAAGACCGGCGCACCGGAGCTGGCACAGGGCTGGCACCGTCTGCTGGGCCATATGCATAAATACGATGAAGCCGATCGCCTCGCGACAAGTTGGCTCAAAGACCACCCCAAGGATTCGGCATTCGGCTACCAAGTGGCCGAATTGGCGATCAGCCGCAAGCAGTTGCCGCAGGCCCAGACACTGCTGGCTCAGCTGGCTGCTGCGAACCCGGAGAACCCGCTGGTACTCAACAACCTGGCAGCGGTGATGGTGCAGCTGGGCCAACCCGGCGCCATTCCGATTGCCCAAAAGGCCAGCGCTTTGGTTCCGGACGATCCGCGCGCGCTGGACACCTTGGCATCCGCGCTGGCGGCTGAAAAACAATACGACAAGGCCCTGGCCGCGCAGAAAAAAGCCGTTGCCTTGAAGCCCGATGCCGATGAGCTCCGGCTGCACCTGGCTGACGTTGCGCTGCAAAGCGGCGACAAGGCGCTGGCTCGAACGGAACTCACGCGCCTGCAGAGCCTGGGTGCCAAGTTCAAACAGCAAGGCGAAGTGACACGCCTGCTGAAAACCCTGTGACCCAAGCCATGACCAACATGACCATCCACCAGGCGCTGACACGCAGCCTGCCGCCGCTGTGCCTGGCCCTGCTCGCGGCCTGCAGCGGCAGCGGTGACAGCGGCGCCGAGCAGGTCACATCGGCCAAGTCCTTGCTCGACAAGCGCGACACCAAAGCCGCCGTCATCGAGTTGAAGAACGCGCTCCAGAAGAACCCGAAATCGGCCGAAGCGCGATTCCTGTTGGGCAAGACGCTGCTCGAAGGCGGCGACCCGGTGACGGCACTGGTCGAATTGCAAAAGGCGCAGGAACTGCAAATTGCCGACGAACTGGTGATCCCCGAAATCGCCCGCGGCCTGTTGATGGTGGGTGACGAGACCAAGCTGCTGAGCCAGTACGGCGGCACCACACTGAAAGACGACGCGGCCAACGCCGACCTCAAGACCTCACTGGCCACGGCCTTTGCCGTCAAGACCGATCTGCCCAGCGCCAAACGCTTGGCCGAAGTCGCCTTGCGCCTGAAGCCCGGCTACCCGCCCGCCCTGATCGTGCAAGCCCGCATCGCGGCATCCGAAGGTCATATCGACGACGCGCTGACCCTGCTGAACCAGGTCATGGCGGCCGAACCGGGCCATGAGCGCGCCGGTATTTTGAAGGGCGAATACCTGCTGCGCGCCCAACGCAACCCCGAAGGCGCACTGGCTGCCTACCGCCAGGTGCTGGCCAGCCACGCCGGCTCGGTGGGCGCGCGTTCGGCGGTGGCCGACATCTTGTTCCAGCAAAAGAAAGTACCCGAGGCGCGGGCTGAATTCGAACTGCTGAAAAAGGCCGCGCCTGAGCACCCGGAAACCATCCTGATGCAAGCGCAACTGGCCTTTGTGGACGATGACCTGAAGGCCACGCGCGAATTGACCACGCGCCTGCTCAAGGGCATGCCCAACAACCTGCGCGCGCTGGAATTGGCGGGTGCGGCCGAATTGCGTGGCAAGAATTACCTGCAGGCTGAAGTCCATTTGGCGCAGGCCATGAAACTGGCGCCCGCCCTGCTGCGCCCGCGCGTGCTGCTGGCGCAGACCTATCTGCGTTCGGGCCAAGCCGAGAAATGCCTGGCGGTGCTGCAGCCGGCGCTCGAAAGCTCGGCCGCTGACGCCACCAGCCTGTCGCTGGCCGGCGAGGCTTATCTGCAGACGGGCGAGAACGCACGTTCGGAAGACGCCTTCAAGCGTGCGATGAAGGCGGCGCCCACCAACACCACGGTGCGGGCCTCGGCGGCCATCGCGCAACTGGCACGGGGCGACAGCAGCGGCGCAGCGATTAGCGAACTGGAAAGCGTTGCGGCCGGCGACCCAGGCCCGCGCGCCGACCTGGCACTGATCAGCGCCCGCCTGCGTCAGAACGACCTGACCGGCGCGTTGAAAGCCATAGACGACGTCGAAAAGAAAATGCCCGACCAGCCGCTGGCCCATCTGCTGCGCGGTCGCGTGCTGCTGCTGAAGAAGGACATGCCCGGCGCCCGGCTCAGCTTCGAAACCGCCCTGACCAAGGACGCCGCCTACTTTCCGGCGGTGGCCAGCCTGGCCGCCATCGAACTGGCTGACAGCAAGCCCGAAGCGGCCCGCCAGCGCTTTGAAGCCCACCTGAAGGCCTACCCCAAAAGCTACCAGGCCAAGCTGGCCATGGCCGAGCTGGAAGCCCGCACCGGCGCGCCGGCCGCCACGGTGGCAGCCACGCTGAAAGAAGCCACCAAGATCAACCCCAGCGAGCCCGTGCCGCACCTGATGCTGATCAACCGGCTGATCGGCAGCGGCGACGCCAAGGCCGCACTGGCGGCTGCGCAAGATGCCAGCGCGGCCTTGCCCAACAACCTGGAAATTCAGGATGCCCTGGGCATCGCGCAGATGGCGGCCGGCGACAGCCTGCGCGCCGTGGCCACCTTCAAGAAGCTCAACAGCCTGCAACCCAAGAACGCCGCCGTGCTGGTGCGCCTGGCCGACGCCCTGCGCGCCAGCCAGGATACGGACGGCGCGATGACCGCATTGCAGCAGGCGCTGGTGCTGAAGCCCGACCTGCAGCCCGCGCGCACCGCCTTGATCAGCATGAAGCTGCAGGCCAAGAAGCCTGACGAGGCCATGGCGCTGGCGCGCGAACAACAAAAGCGCAGCCCCAAGGACGCTGCCGGCTACCGCATGGAAGGCGAGGTCGAGGCCGCATCCCAGCGCTGGGATGCCTCGGCCGCAGCCTTCCGCGCTGCCTTGCAGCACCAGCGCGATGGCGCCACGGCCGTGAAGCTGCATGCCGCACTGACGGCCGGTGGCAAGACGGCCGAGGCCGACCGCTGGGCGAGCGACTGGGCCAAAGAAAACCCCAAGGACGGCATCTTTGTGTTCTACCAGGGCGACGTCGCGATGGCCCGCAACGACTACCCCACCGCCGAAGCGCGTTACCGCACGGTGCTGCAACTGCAGCCCAACAACGCCCTGGCGATGAACAACCTGGCCTGGATGCTGGCCCGCCAGGGCAAGCCCGGCGGCGTGGCGCTGGCCGAGAAGGCCAACAGCCTGCTGCCCGACCGCGCGCCGCTGCTGGACACCCTGTCGCTGGCCCTGGAAGCCGACAAGCAGCTGCCCAAGGCCATCGAGGCCCAGCTCCGCGCCATCCAACTGGAACCTGCCGACACGAGCCTGGCGCTGCGCCTGGCCAAGCTCTACATCAAGAGCGGCGACAAGGCCCGCGCCAAGACCGAACTGGAAGCGCTGGCCAAGTTGGGCGACAAATACGCCGGGCAGGCCGAAGTCGCCAGCCTGCTGAAGTCGCTGTGAATGCCGGCTCGGGCGGTTTGCCCCGGCGCGGCGCGCTGCAGCTGGCCGGCGGCGGGCTGTTGGCGGCGGCTGTCGGCGCCTGCTTGGGCCCCGTGGGCCATGCGGTAGCGGCCGACCTGCCGGGCTTGATCGCCTCGGTCAAGAACTCGGTGCTGCCGGTGGGCACCTACAGCGCCACGGGCAACCCGCGTTTTGATTTCCGCGGCACCGGTTTCGTCGTCGGCGACGGCACGCTGGTGGCCACCAATTTCCATGTGGTGCCCGAAGGCGCCGATGTCGACAGCGGTCCGCAGATGGCCGTGTTGGCCAGCCGCCTGGGTGGCGAAGCCCCGGTGCGCCGCGCCCGCGTGGTGGCCAGCGACCGCCTGCGCGACCTGGTGCTGCTGCAGATCGACGGTGCGCCCTTGGTGCCGCTGCGGCTGGCCGAAGCCGGTGCGGCGCGCGAAGGGCAAAGCATCGCCTTGATGGGCTTTCCCATTGGCGGCACCTTGGGTTTTTCGATGGTCACCCACCGCGGCATCATCGCGTCGATGACCACGGTGGCCCTGCCCGCACCCACCGCGCGCCAGCTCGACCCGCGCGCCGTGATGCGGCTGCGTGAAGGCAATTTCGAGGTGCTGCAGTTGGACGCCACGGCCTACCCGGGCAACAGCGGCGGGCCGGTGATCGACGTGGAAACGGGCGTGGTGCTGGGCATCGTCAACCAGGTGCTGGTGAAGGCCAGCCGCGAGAGCGCGCTGTCCAGCCCGACGGGCATCACCTATGCCATTCCGGTTTCGCTGCTGCGCGATTTGCTGCGTGATGTGCAGCGCAACCGCGCCGAGAACCCGAAAGCGCCCTGAATCAGGCGCCCGTCTGTATCGACTTCAGACCCGCCTTCAGACTTGGTAGTAGCTGCGGTACCAAGCCACGAAACGGGCCACGCCACTGCGCACATCGGTGGCCGGTGAAAAGCCCACCCAGTCGCGCAGCGCGCTGACATCGGCATGCGTGCCCGGCACGTCGCCGTCCTGCAGCGGCAGCAGGTTCATCTGCGCCTTCAGGCCCAGCGCCTCTTCAACGCAGGCGATGAAATCCAGCAGCGGCACCGGCAACTGGTTGCCGATATTGAAGATACGAAACGGCGCGTCGCTGGTGGCCGGGTCGGGTGCATCGGCGCGGTAGGCCGGGTCGGCGGCCGCCGGGCGGTCCAGCACGCGCAGCACGCCTTCGACGATGTCGTCGATATAGGTGAAGTCGCGCTGCATCTTGCCTTCATTGAAGACGTCGATGGGCCGGCCCTCCAGGATGGCCCGCGTGAACAGGAACAGCGCCATGTCGGGCCGGCCCCAGGGCCCGTAGACCGTGAAAAAGCGCAGGCCGGTGGTGGGCAAGCCGAACAAGTGGCTGTAGGTGTGGGCCATCAGTTCATTGGCCTTCTTGGTGGCCGCATACAGGCTGACCGGGTGGTCGACGCCGTGGTGCTCGGAAAACGGCATCACCGTGTTGCCGCCGTACACGCTGGAACTGGACGCGTACACCAGATGTTTGACGGCGGTGTGGCGGCAGCCTTCCAGGATGTTGGTGAAGCCGACGATGTTGCTGTCGATGTAGGCGTGCGGGTCGATCAGCGAGTGGCGCACGCCGGCCTGGGCGGCCAGGTGCACCACCCGATCAAAGCGCTCAGCCTCGAACAGCGCCGGCATGCGGCTGCGGTCTTCAACGTCCATCTGCACAAAGCGGAAGTCGGCATCGACTGTCAACCGGGACAGCCGGTCGCGCTTGAGCTGCGGGTCGTAGTAGGCGTTGAGGTTGTCCAGGCCGATCACAGTGTCGCCCCGGTCCAGCAGCAGCCGGCTGACATGCGAGCCGATGAAGCCGGCAGCACCGGTGAGCAGGATTTTCATGGGGGTCTCGGGTTCGTTGCACTGGCCGCGCCGTGGGCGGCCCGGACCAGGATTACAACCCTTGCGTCGGGCCGGCAATGGCTGGTTTCCGTGGCAACTGGCACGGCCTGCCTTCAGGATCCGAGGATTGTCACGGCTGCGCTGGCAAAATCGTTGAACTTCAGGTCTTTCGGGCCTGCCCTGGAAGGTCCGAGATGAAGATCACCGTGGTCGGTGCGGGTTATGTGGGTTTGGTGACAGGCGCCTGTCTGGCCGAGATGGGCAACCATGTGGTGTGCATGGATGTGGACACCCGCAAGATCGCGATGCTGCAACAGGGCGAGCTGCCGATCCACGAGCCCGGCCTGGCCGAGATGGTCCAGCGCAATGCAGCCGCCCAGCGCCTGCAGTTCACCACCGACGTGGCGGCAGCGGTGGCGCATGGCACCTTGCAATTCATCGGCGTGGGCACGCCGCCCGATGAAGACGGCTCGGCCGACCTGCAGTACGTGCTGGCCGCCGCCAGCAACATCGGCCAGCACATGACCGACTACAAGGTGATCGTCGACAAGAGCACGGTGCCGGTTGGCACCGCTGGCCGGGTGCGCGAGCGCATTGCCGAGACCCTCGCGCAGCGGGGTGTCAAGATCCCCTATGCGGTGGTCAGCAACCCCGAGTTCCTCAAAGAAGGCGCGGCGGTCGAGGATTTCATGCGGCCCGACCGCATCATCATCGGCGCCGACGACGAGCAGGCCACGCTGTTGATGCGGGCCGTCTACTCGCCCTTCATGCGCAATCACGACCGCTTGTTGGTGATGGATGTGCGCAGTGCCGAGTTCACCAAGTACGCGGCCAACGCGATGCTGGCCACCCGCATCAGCTTCATGAACGAGCTGGCCCTGCTGGCCGACCGGGTGGGTGCCGACATCGAATGGGTGCGCAAGGGCATCGGCAGCGATCCGCGCATCGGCTCGCATTTTCTCTACCCCGGCGCCGGCTACGGTGGCTCGTGCTTCCCGAAGGACGTAAAGGCCCTGATCCGCACCGCTGCCGATCACGACCTGCCGCTGGGGGTTTTGCGCGCCGTCGAGGCGGCCAATCAGCGCCAGAAGCATGTGCTGGTCGACCGGGTGGTCGAGCGCTTCGGCGCCGATCTCAGCGGGCGCTGCTTTGCGCTGTGGGGCCTGGCGTTCAAGCCCGACACCGACGACATGCGCGAAGCGCCCAGCCGGGTGATCGTTGAGGAGCTGTCGCGGCGCGGCGCCCGCATCCAGGCCTATGACCCGGTGGCCATGCCCGAGGCCGGCCGAGTGCTGGCCGGCACGCCGGGGCTGGTGCTGGTCCCGCACCAGACGGCTGCGCTGCAGGGCGCCGACGCATTGCTGATCGTCACCGAGTGGAAGGAATTCCGCACGCCGGATTTCGACCTGATCAAGGCCACCCTGAAGCGGCCCCTGATCCTGGATGGCCGCAACCTGTACGAGCCTGCCCTGATGCGGGCCTTCGGCATCGACTACGTCGGCATCGGCCGCAGCGCGCAGCCCGCAGTGCACTTGACCCTGAGCACACCATGACCGAAACCACGCCTTCTCCAGCGGCCCGCC
>JAYVBO010000022.1:0-2003 GCA_043750435.1 Betaproteobacteria bacterium
TCCAGCGCTGCTTGCGCCGCCACGGCCTGTTCGGCGGCCAGGCCGGCCATGTCTTCGGCCACCGGCGACAGCCACAGGCTCAGCACCACGGCCTGCGCCCCGAAGGCGAACACGGCGATCAGGGCCACGCCGCCGGTCAGCCGCCGCACCAGCGACCAGGGCCGGCGCGGCCCGAACACGCTCACTTCAGACGGCCCGCGCCGGGCTGGGGGTGGACGACTGCGGCACGAACATATAGCCGTGGCCGCGCACGGTCTGGATGTAGCGCGGCATGGCCGGGTCGGGCTCGACGATCTTGCGCAGGCGCATCACGGCCACGTCCACGGTGCGGGTCAGCAGGGCGTCGCCCCGCTCGTGCGACACCGACAGCAGGCGTTCGCGCGAAATTGGCACGTTGGGGCTGGTCACCAGCTCGGCCAGCATGGCGTATTCCACCGTGCTGAGCACGCGCGTCACGCCGTCGCTGCTGTGCAGGCTGCGGGTGGCGGGCACGAAGGTGTAGGGGCCGATGGGCACATCCCGATCAAACGCTATCGGCACGCCGGGCGTGCTGCTGACGCGGCGCAGCACGGCGCGGATGCGGGCCAGCAGTTCGCGCGCCGAGAAGGGCTTGCCCAGGTAGTCGTCGGCGCCCATTTCCAGGCCCAGCACGCGGTCGATCTCCTCCGTGCGGGCGGTGAGCAAGATGATGGGCACGCGGTCGCCGTCGGCCCGCAGACGCTGGCAGGCGCTGAGGCCCGACTCGCCGGGCAGCGACACGTCCAGCACCACCAAGTCGGGGCGCAGGCGGTGGATGCGGCGCATCAGGTCCTCGGCGCTGGGCATGCTGGTCACCGCCATGCCCTGCTTTTCCAGGTAGGCGCTGAGCATGTCGCGCATGGCGGGGTCGTCTTCGACGACAAAGAGGTGGTAGGGCTTGGTGTTCTCCATGTCCTCAAGCGTAGCGACCGGCAAGCCCCTGCGGCGCGGCCGCTTTGTATCGGCACATGACGTCGCGTGACGGGAATGCACCACTCGGCTGCGGTTTGCGGGCGCCGGCCGGGGGCGACGTAACCCTTGCGTTGCGGCGCCCCGGTCATGCCCGGTCATAATCCAAAACTGGGCGGAAACCGTGCATGACGATACTGGCGCTGCAATCCCGTCCTGAACCGGCACCCTCCAAGGACCTTTGATGACATCTGCCTCTAATTCGCGCCGGCTGGCCCTGCTGGCCACGATCGCTTCTTCTCTCGTTCTGGCTGCCTGCGGCGGCAGCAGCGGCGGCGGTGGCAGTGGCCAGACCACTGTGCGCGCGCTGAACCTGACCAGCGACCTGGCCACCTTGGACCTGTACGCCGGTGACACCAAGCTGTTCACCAGCGTGGCCACCGACGCGCTCACCGCCAGCAACGCTGTCGACGCCAACACCTACACGCTGAACGTGAAGAACAGCGGTGACGGCGCCACGCTGCTGACCGGCTCTTACACGCTGTCGAAAGACGCGCACTACACCGCCGTGGTGTGGGGCCGCCAGACCGCGCTGCGCCTGTCCACGCTGCCGGAAGACGAAAACAGCGCCAACATCACCGACGCGAACAACACCCGCGTGCGCATGTTCAACGCCACCACCGACACCGGTACGGTGGACGTCTACATCACCGCGGCCACGGCCGACCTGGGCGAAACCGCTGCCACGCAAAGCCAGCTGGCTTCGGGCGGCCTGAGCGGCTTCCGTGAAATCTCGCAGGGCACCTACCGCCTGCGGGTGACGGGCGCCGGCGACCCCAATGACCTGCGCCTGGACATCGCGTCCATCACGCTGGCCGCCAAGAAGTTCAACACCATCGTGCTGACCGGCGGCACTGGCGGTGTGCTGGTCAATGGCACGCTGATTGAGCAGCAAGGCGCCGTCAAGGCGCTGAAGAACACCAAGGCGCGCATCCGCGTGGTGGCCAGCGTGGACAGCGGCGGCAACGTGGCTTCCACCTTCGGCACCACCACCCTGGTGGGCAGCCTGCGCTCGC
>JAYVBO010000023.1:0-4680 GCA_043750435.1 Betaproteobacteria bacterium
ATGCCAAGGATGAGCATGGCTAGACGAGGTACCAGCGCACGAAGTGGAAGAACACCGGCGCGGCGAAGCACAGCGGCGCCACGCGGTCGAGCAAGCCCACCGCGCCGGTGACTGAACTGCGGTTGCCCCAAAAGCGCACGCCGGCATCTTTCTTCAGCGCCCGCATCACCAGTTCACCCAAGGTGCCGCAACCGCCCGCCACGGCGGCCATCACGGCGGCGCGCCAGGGGTTGACCGGGGTGATCCAGAACAGCGCCGCGCCCACGCCGGCCGCGAACAGCAGGCCGATCAGCCAGACGCGCCACGAGAAGCTGCGGTCGATCTGCCGCGCCATCGGCCGGCGCCGCAGCCAGCGGCTGGCCAGTTCCTGCGCGATCTGCGCGGCTGCCGTCACCATCACCAGGAAGAACAGCAGGAAAGCGCCGCGGTCGGCATAGCCCGGCAGTTGCAGCAACAGCAGAGCCGGCGCGTGCGACAGGCCATAGACGCAAACCATGATGCCCCACTGGATCTTGGCGTTGCGTTCCAGAAAGCGTTCGGGGTCGCCGGCCAGCGCGCTGGCCACCGGTATCGCCAGAAACACGTAGACCGGCACGAAAACCGTGAACAGGTCGAAAGCCCGCGTGCCGACCAGCAGGTACTGCATGGGCAGCGCGGCGAAGAAGGCCAGCAGCAGGCTGCGGTGGTCGCCCGGGCGCGTCTTCACCAAGGTGATGAATTCGCGCAGCGCGAAGAAGCTGAAAAGGCCGAAGGCCAGCGTAGCGCCCACCGGGCCCGAAACCCAGGCCAGCCAGAACACCGTGGCGCCGACCCACATGGCGCGCAGGTCGCGCAGCAGGCGCTGCTGGCGGTCGTGGGTGGCTTCGTCCAGCGTCTGTTCACTGGCCCGCAGGCTGCGCACCAGCACCGCCAACGACAGCAAAACCAGCACGCCAAACAGCACCACGAAGAGCAGCGCCACCTGGCCGTCAACACTGAGTGAGCGCAAAGCGTTCATGCCCGCCCCGGCCGCGCCGCCAGCACTGCGGCCCGCGCTCGTTCCAGGAACTCGCGCTTGTCTTCGTTGGGCTGCAAATTGATCGGCGTGCCGAAGGTGACGGTACACAGAATGGGCACGGGCACGACTTCACCCTTGGGCATGACGCGCTGCACGTTGTCGATCCAGGTCGGTATCAGCTGCACGCCCGGGAACATCTCGGCCAGGTGAAAGAGGCCGCTCTTGAAGGCTTGCGGATCCCCCCGGTTGCTGCGCGTGCCTTCGGGAAAGATGACCAGCGAATCGCCCCCTTCCAGCGCCTGCACCAGGGGCTGCAGCGGGTCTTGATCGTCGGTGCGCGTGCGGGCCACGTAGACCGCGTTGAACACCGCCGTCGTGATCCAGGTGCGCAAGGGCGTGGCCGTCCAGTAGTCGCGCGCGGCGATGGGCCGCGTGCGCACGCGCAGTTCGCGCGGCAGCGCCGCCCAGATCAGCACCCAGTCGAAATGGCTCTGGTGGTTGGCGAAGTAGATGCGCTGTTCGGCCTTGGGCGGACAACCCTTCCAATGGCCCTGCGCGCCCGTGATGAGACGGGCCAGGAAGGCCAGCAACAGGCCCATGAGATCGGCGCGGGACATGGGCGGCTAGGCGCCGCGTCGGGCGCGGACAGTCCTGTCAAGGCCCATCAGATCGCCATCCAGAGCCCAGACCCAGACGTGGCTCAGTGGATGCCGCCTGCATAGCTCTTCCCACTCCTTTTTGATCGACAAGTCACCCACCCCGACACCCTGGGTTGCAGAGTCCGGAAACGCATCCAGCCAACCCAACACTTCCTCATTAGACGGAAAGTTGATCGGCTTCCACGGCGCTTCGTTGGCCAGCGCGCTGCGCACTTCCTTCACGAAACGCTCGGCCGCCAGCCGGCGATGCGCGCCGTTCGGCACATGAGCAATGTGGTTGCCGACCTCGACGATGGCCGCCATCGGAATGAAAAGATGATCTCCGGACTCGATCAAGGTGCCCAACGTGTTCAGGACCGCACCCTTGTGTTCGTTCCTGCCTGGCACATCCATGATGTTCAACAACACCGATGTGTCAACAACGACGATTGCGCTCATCACTCGACCTCGGGCTTTGCCGTGCGCAGCGACTCCAGCCAGGCCTTGGCCTTTTGCTTTCGGGCCTCGGAACCCTGGTGTGTTTTGACGAAACGCTCCAGCGCACCCGAGGTCATCAAGTGGCCTAGAGGCCCTTGCACAAGCAGTTCAGGCACATCTGGAATTTCATGCATGCGCACCAGCCTGCTAGCCCCGCTCGCCGGATCACGGTAGCAGAACACCACGTCGGGTACGGCTACATCGGGCAGTGCATCGAGCATGGCAGGGTTGTGCGTGGAGAGCAGCACGCGCAACTTGCGGCGCTCGGCTATGGACCGGATACTGTCCAGCAGATGACATGCCCGACTGGGGTGAACTCCGTTGTCAATTTCTTCGATGACAACCAGGCTGCCTTCGGGCGCTGACAACATCGCTGCGGCAATAGCCAGCACACGCAATGTGCCGTCGGACAGAAGCGATGCGTCGTAGGCCGTCGGCTTGCCACCGAAAGTCTCTTGCAACTGCACCATCACTTCTCCGCGCGGGCCATCCAAAAAACTCAGGCCAGCGATGTCCTGCTCGGGCAGACTTTGGATAAACGCCAGGATCGCAGCGCGCTGCGTTGTAAACGGTTCGGATGCCGCCTCAGCGTCGGCACCCCACAAGCGGTGCAGAACACTCGAAAGATTAGTCCCGTCCCCCAGTAGCCTCTTGTCATTGGTGAAGCTGTACTCACGCATGCGCGCCGGCACCGGATCCAAGAAGAGGATGTTCGACAGCAGACTCTGATAGCGCCGGGCCACCTCCGGAATGGCCTCTTGGGCCTTCTTATGCCCGGCCTCGAAGCGCACGGCACTCTCAAATTGGACAAACACCGCCATTTGATCGCTGACGGTGACATGGGGTTTGTTGCCGCCCCGAGCGAAGTTGTTGTATGCGACGCCTGCGTCGGTACTCAAACCCTTGGACGGCTGATCCATGTCGTACAAAGGAACCGTCGCTAAAACCTCATCGATTTTTTCGGCCGAGATGTGCAGTTCGCCCTCACGAATACTGATTTGCATACTCAGTCGATTCGAGTGCAAATCGTCTGTGACGCATCCCAACGCGAACTGACTTTGCCCTCGGTGACACAGATCCTCAATTCGGCCACGCACCACGCGATCAGCACTGTTGACCGCGTATTGAATCGAACTGAGCTTCTGGCCCTGCGCCAGCCAAGAGAGCAACCGCAGCGCTTCAATGGCGTTACTTTTTCCAGCCGCGTTGGCACCTATCAGCACCGTCAACGGGCCCAGCGGCAGCCGCGCTTCGCGGAAGCTCTTGAAGTCTTTGAAGGTGAAGGTGACAAGCATTTGGCCTCCGGTCAGTGCGTAGCTATTTCATCCATTGTTGACTTTTTGGCTCGATGCCCACAGACAAAGTCACCAAGCGATTGCATCTCGCTTTCAACCTCGGATGAAGCCAGGGTCGCTCAATGCCTGAAGTGCCGGATACCCGTGAACACCATCGCGATGCCGCGCTCGTCGGCGGCTGCGATGACCTCGTCGTCGCGCAGGCTGCCGCCGGGCTGGATGACGCAGGCGGCACCGGCGTCGATCACCACATCCAGGCCATCGCGGAAGGGGAAGAAGGCGTCGCTGGCCACTGCGCTGCCAGCCAAGCTCAGCCCCGCGTTCTGGGCCTTGATGGCCGCCATGCGGGCGCTGTCGACGCGGCTCATCTGGCCGGCGCCCACGCCCAGCGTCATGCCGCCGGCGCAGAAGACGATGGCGTTGCTCTTGACGAACTTGGCCACTTTCCAGGCGAACAGCAAATCGGCCATTTCCGAAGCTGTGGGCTGCAACTTCGTCACCACGCGCAGTTCAGACGGCGCCACGTTCTTGGCGTCCTGGCTTTGCAGCAGCAGGCCGCCGCCGACGCGCTTGATGTCCAGCGCGTTCATGGTGCGCGACAGCGGCCCTTCCAGGGGTATTTCCAGCAAACGCAGGTTCTGCTTGCTGGCCAGCATCTCGCGCGCCTGCGGCGTGATGGCCGGCGCGATGGCCACTTCAACGAACTGCTTGGCCGCGTTGATGGCGGCCACCACCTCGGCGTCCAGCGGGCAGTTCAGCGCCAGGATGCCGCCGTAGGCACTGGTCGGGTCGGTCTTCAGCGCTTTCAGATAGGCCTCGACGGCGGTGGCGCCCACGGCCACGCCGCAGGGGTTGGCGTGCTTGACGATGACGCAGGCGGCCTGGTTGGCCGGCAGGCTCTTGACGCATTCCCAGGCCGCGTCGGCGTCGGCAATGTTGTTGTAGCTCAGCGCCTTGCCCTGCAGCTGCGTCCAGCCGGCCAGCAACCCCGGCGCGACCACGACTTCGCGGTAGAAGGCGGCGCTCTGGTGCGGGTTCTCGCCGTAGCGCATGTCCTGCGTCTTGTGCGCCTGCAGGGTGTAGATGGCCGGGTAGGCGTCGCGCGCCGGCACGGCGCTGACCTGCTCTTCGGCGCCGGGCTGCAGCGCGCTGAGGTAGTTGCTGATCATGCCGTCGTAGGCCGCCGTGTGGGCGTAGACCTTCTTGGCCAGCATGAATTTGGTGTCACGCTGCACCTGTCCGGCCTTCAGCT
>JAYVBO010000024.1:0-1999 GCA_043750435.1 Betaproteobacteria bacterium
CTGCTCAACGACTGGCTGCGCGTCAACGCGCTGCTCGATCGCCCGCGTTTCGCCGACCACTCGGGCGAAACGTTCACCCAGGTGCTGGACACCTGTGAACGCATCGCCCGCGAAAAGTTCGCCCCCTTCAACCGGCTCGTCGACACGCAAGAGCCGCACTTTGATGGCGAACGCGTGCACCTGCCGCAGGCCACCCACGACGCGCTGGCCGCCTTTGTGGAATCGGGCATGCTGGCGGCGGCCCAGGACTACGACGTGGGCGGCATGCAACTGCCCTGCGTCATCCAGATGGCGGCCAAGAGCTTCTTCAGCCAGGCCAGCGTGGCCATAGGCGGCTACGCCATGCTGACCACCGGCAACGCCAGTTTGCTGATGGCCCACGGCACCGCCATGCAGCGCGAAGTCTTCGCCAAGAACGAATTCGCCGGCCGCTGGTTCGGCACCATGTGCTTGAGCGAGCCGCAGGCCGGGTCGTCGCTGAGCGACGTGGCCACGCGCGCCGTGCCGGACGGGGCTGACTTCGAGGCAGAGCCGCTGGGCCCGCGTTACCGCCTGCGCGGCAACAAAATGTGGATCAGCGGCGGCGAGCACGAAATCACCGAAAACATCATCCACCTGGTGTTGGCCAAGATACCCGGCGTCGACGGCAAACTGGTGCCCGGCACGCGCGGCATTTCACTGTTCATCGTGCCCAAGAAGCTGGTCAACACCGAAGGCGAATTGACGGGCGAGCGCAACGACGTGGCGCTGGCCGGCCTGAACCACAAGCTGGGCTACCGGGGCACCACCAACACGCTGTTGAACTTCGGCGAAGGCAAGTTTCCGGTGCAGGGCGCGGCGGGCGCCGTCGGCTACCTCGTTGGCCAGCCCGGCGAAGGTCTGCGTTGCATGTTCCACATGATGAACGAGGCGCGCATCGGCGTCGGTCTGGGCGCGGTGATGCTGGGCTATGCCGGCTACGAGGCCAGCCTGCACTACGCCCGGCAGCGCACGCAGGGCCGGCCTATCACCGGCGCTGGCAAAGACGCCGCGCAGCCGCCGGTGGCGCTGATTGAACACGCCGACATCAAGCGCATGCTGCTGGCGCAGAAGAGCTATGTCGAAGGCGGCCTGGCGCTGGAACTGTATTGCGCCCGCCTGGTCGATGAACTGAACACCGGCAGCGCGGCCACGGCGGCCGAGGCCGGCACGCTGCTGGAGGTGCTGACGCCGATCGCCAAAAGCTGGCCCAGCGAGTGGTGCCTGGAAGCCAATTCGCTGGCCATCCAGGTGCTGGGTGGCTACGGCTACACGCGCGACTTCCCGGTGGAACAGCACTGGCGCGACAACCGCCTGAACATGATCCACGAAGGCACCCACGGCATCCAGGCACTCGACCTGCTGGGCCGCAAGGTGGTGATGAACGGCGGCGCCGGCCTGAAGCTGCTGGCCACGCGCATCAGCGCCACCTGCAAGCAGGCCGGCCATGTCGAAGGCTTGGCCGTGCACGCCAGCGCCTTGGCTGCGGCTCTGCAGCGCCTGGGCGCGGCCACCCAGGCCGCCTGGGCCACCGGCGTGCCCGAAGAGGCGCTGGCCAATGCCACGCCCTATCTGCAGGCCTTCGGCCACGTGGTGCTGGCCTGGATCTGGCTGGACGTGGCGCTGGCCGCCAGCGCACAGCAGGGTGACCTGGCATCTGGCAAGCTCGCGGCCATGCGCTATCACTTTGCTTACGAACTGCCCAAGATCGACGCCTGGCTGGGCGTTGTTGCCCGCCGCGAGCCGCTGCTGCGTGACATGCAGGACGCGTGGTTTTGACCGCCGCCCTGTCCAACAAGGCCATCGACAAGCTGATCTGGGTCTTGATCTACGGTGGCTTGCTGCTGGTCAGCCTGGGCATCTTCGTGCGGCGCGCCGATGACGGCCTGGGTTGGGCGCTGGCCGCACTGGGTGCCTTCATCGCCTTCATCGGTGTGGTGCTGATTTGGGTGCGCTCGCGCAGGGCACCCGACGACGATTT
>JAYVBO010000025.1:0-1999 GCA_043750435.1 Betaproteobacteria bacterium
CAGCAGCAGGCCCGGGTAGTGGGCACCGGGGTCCAGGCCGACATGGCTGATCAAGGCGCTGGCCAGGCGGTGCAGGTCGTGGTGCAGCAGGCTGAACAGGCCCAGCGCGGCGGCCAGGGCCAGCAGGCCTTTGGTGGCCTCCAGGATCGCGATGGCACGCAGGGCGCGCCGCTTGGCATCACCGTGCAGCAAGGCGTCGGCCAGGCCGGGTGGCGCAGCAGGGCAGACCGGCTTCACCGGCGGGGGGCGCAAGGGGGTGATGGGGATGCGCTCGGGGCAGTTCGGTGCAGGCCCGAATGTAGCGTTGCGGCGTAGCCGGCCTTTCGGATACCGTCATCGACGCCAGCGCCGCGCCGCTGCCCATCTTCGACTCGCACCTGCACCACAGCCACGACGCCTGGGAGCAACTGCCGCACAAGGCCGGCCTGCTGCACCAGGATGTAAACGACGAACAAGGCACTGACCACAGCGGTGAAGACCAGCATGATCATGGCCAGCGGCGCGCTGATAGCGATGAAGCCCAGGCTCAGCGCGGTGGGCGCGGCGAACGCCGCCCAGTTCAAGGTCACCAACAGCAGCAGCAAGGCAAACGCCAAGGTCAGGGTCAGTGCAAAGGTCCGCAGGTTCATGTCAACTCCTAGGCTAGGCGACAGGGCCGTTCGTTCCACAACTGGATGTTGCGCCTGTCCGCATGATGGGGGTCGGTGCCCAACAGGCTCAGCGTGGCCGTGTGCAGCGCGAAATGCTGGCCCTCGAGCCCGGCCTGTCGCGGCGGACGGCGGTCGAGCGCAGGCCTTCGTAGTGGCCATAGTCCCATGCAGCCAAGTCGGGTTCGACGCTGCTCGCCACGGCAAGTCCGGCCAGTTCGCAGGTCTGGCGCGCGCGCAGGCGGGGGCTGACCAGAACCTGCGTGAAGGCCAGGCCACGCAGACGGGGCGCCAAGGCCCGCGATTCAGCTTCGCCCTGCGCGGTCAGCCCGATGTCGGTTACGCCGGTGTGCTGGCCGCTGAGCGACCAGGCGGTTTCGCCGTGACGGACCAGGCCGAGCTTCAGGCCTAGGCGCCTGGCGCCTCCAGCGCCGGGCGCCAGGCACCCAGCGCCGCCGCGCCGTTGCAGCGGGCGCGGTGCAGCAAGGCCTGCTGTGCGGCGACGCGGTTTGCATCGCTGCCTTTCCACAGGCTCAGCGCCGGCTGTTGCAGCGCACGCCCGAACGAGAAAGTGACCGGCCAGGGCAGGCTGTGCCCCGCGCCTGCGGGCGCCGAAACGTGCAGGCTACTGCGCAGGTGCATGGCATTCAAGCGCGCGGTGGCCAGCTCGGCCGGCTGGCCACCGGACAGAAAGGCGATGCCGGCCACGGCGGCCGGCACCGCGCGCAGCAGACAGCCCAGCGTGGCGTCGGCCACATCGTCCAAAGACGCCACTTCGGCGCAGGCCAGACCGGGCAGCACCATGTTCGGTTTCAGGATCACGGCCTCCAGCGCCACGCCCTGGCGGTGCAGTTGCTCGAAAACCTGGTGCAGCACTTCGACCGTTACGTCGGCGCAGCGCGCCAGCGTGTGGTCACCCTCCATCAGCACCTCGGGCTCGACGATGGGCAGCAACTGCGCTTCCTGGCACAGCGCCGCGTAGCGCGCCAGGGCATGTGCGTTGGCCGCGGTGCAGGCCCGGCTCGGCAAGCCGTCGGCCAGGGCCAGCACCGCCCGCCATTTGGCGAAACGCGCGCCCAGCGACCGGTAGTGATGCAGGCGTTCACGCAAGCCGTCCAGGCCCTCGGTGATGCGTTCGCCGGGGTGGCCGGCCAAAGCCTTCGCGCCAGCGTCCACCTTGATCCCGACCACGACGCCGGACGCGCCCAGGACATCGGCGAACGGCACGCCGTCGTCGGTGTGCTGGTGCAGGGTCTCGTCGAACAGGATCGCACCGCTGATGGCATCACCCAGCCCAGGCGCCGTCACGAGCAGTTGGCGATAGCGGCGGCGGGATGCTTCGGTCTGCGCAA
>JAYVBO010000026.1:0-1995 GCA_043750435.1 Betaproteobacteria bacterium
CACCCTGGCCACCGCGCGGCGGGCCGAGCCCGCGCCGATGTGGGCCGCGGCCTCGGCGGCGGCGCCCCGCCGCTGAGGGGCTGCAGGGCGGGCTGGCGCACAGACAAAGGGGCGCGGCGGCCTCAGCATTGAGGCCTGCGCGCCGTGTCGGCGTCACTTTCAACCACGTACCCCATGAACCGAAATTTTCTGGCTTACGTCGCCGTCGCGTTTTCCATGCTGCTGTTGGACCTCATCTGGCTGGGCGTTGTTGCCCGGCCGATGTATGCCGCCGGCATCGGCCACCTGATGGCCGACAAGCCCAACTGGGCCGCCGCAGGCTTGTTCTACGTCGTCTATGCCCTGGGCCTGCTGTGGTTCGCGGTGCGACCTTTCGATACGACTGCGGGCTGGCAAACGCCGCTGCTGACCGCTGCCGCCTTCGGCTTCTTCGCCTACGCCACCTATGACCTGAGCAACCTGGCCACGCTGAAGGGCTGGCCGTGGCGCATTGCCATTGCCGACATGGCCTGGGGCAGCCTGGCCAGTGCACTGGCAGCCGGCGCCGGGCGTTGGGTGTGGTTGCACGGCGCGGCCGCCACCACGCAGGCGTCCACATGATCCGCCTGCGCCTGTCCCTGGAACTGGACTACGAAATCGCGCCGCCGAGTTGCGACTTCATCTTCAACATCCACGCCGCGCGCACCGAGTGCCAGCACGTGCTGCAAGAGAACCTGCAGATCAGCCAGAACGTGGCGACCTGGGTCGACACCGACCCCATCACGCGCAACCGCTACCTGCGGCTGAGCGGCGCGCCGGGCCCGCTGACGGTGTCCTACAACGCCACGGTGGACTTGAACCACTACGTCGAACAGCCGGGCAACATCGCTGAAATTCCGGTGTCGCAGCTACCCACCAGCGTGCTGGGCTACATCTACCCCAGCCGCTATTGCCAGAGCGACCGCCTGCTGCGCCTGGCGACGCGCGAATTCGGCCATTGGCAGCAGGGCTACAGCCGCGTGCAGGGCATACGCGACTGGGTGCAGCAGCGCATCCAGTTCGCGCAGAACACGTCCAACAGCAACACCTCGGCGGTGGACACCTTGCTGGAAACGGTGGGCGTGTGCCGCGACTTCGCGCATTTGATGATCGCGCTGTGCCGCGCCGTGAACATCCCGGCGCGCTTCACCACCGGCATCGACTACGGCGCCGACCCGGTGCTGGGCCCCACCGACTTCCACGCCTACGTCGAGGTCTACCTGGGCGGCCGCTGGTACATCTTCGACCCCTCGGGCACCGCCATTCCGATGGGCTTCGTGCGCTTCGGCACCGGGCGCGACGCGGCCGACGTGGCCTTCGCCACCATCTTCGGCCCGGTACAGTCACACGCGCCGCGCATCACCATCGAGGCCATACCCGGCGCCGATGGCCGCTTGTTGATGCCCTACCACTGCCCCGAGGCGCTGTCGATGGACGCCTGACCAGGCGGCCGCGGGCCCCGCCCGCAACGACCCAGCCACCGAGGTGACCGCATGTCCACGCAAGACCCGCTCTGGAAGCTGCGCCACGCCTTGGCCGGCGTGGGCCTGGCGCTGCTGCTGTCGGTGTTCACAGCGGCTTTTGCCGGCGCCGCGCTGGGCGACGCGGTGGGCGGCGGCTACGGCACGCGTGTGGCGCTGTACGGCGCGCTGCTGGTGTACGTGCTGACGGGCGCCGTGGTGCTCTTCGTCAAGGTGGCGCAGCACGAAACCGCGCCCCTGTCTTTCGCCCGCGTGGCGCGCTGGTTCGCCAGCCTGTGGCTGTGGCCGCTGCTGTGGGCCGCCGGCCGCAAGAAAGGCTAGTTCGACTGCATGATGCGGCGGCCTGAAGCCGCCTGTATCGGCCGCGCGTTCATCGGGTACATGCGCGCAAAGATGTCAATCTGCTCTTTGGTCAGCGTAACCGGCTGGCGCATCACGATCCACTTCACGCCTTCGCTGCACGGCGGCGTGGTCAAGGAACCCATGTAGGTGAAAT
>JAYVBO010000027.1:0-1992 GCA_043750435.1 Betaproteobacteria bacterium
GCCGCCTTGCTGGCTGCCTGCGCACAGCAGGGCGTGACGCCCGCCGCCGTGCCGGTCAGCAACACAGCCGGCCTCGACCGCTACCCGCCCATCGTCTTCGTACACGGCAACGGCGACACCGCCGCGCTGTGGCTGACCACCATCTGGCGCTTCGAATCCCAAGGCTGGCCACGTGATCGGCTGCATGCCATCGACCTGCCTTATCCGCTGGCCCGTGACCTGGACGACGTGGCCCAGCCCGGCCGCACCTCCACGACCGAACACCGTTTGTTCCTGGCCGCCGAAATCGACCGCATGCTGCGCCGTACCGGTGCCAAGCAGGTCGTGTTGATGGGCAATTCGCGGGGCGGCAATGCCATCCGCAGCTACATCGCCATGGGCGGTGCGAAGAACGTCAGCCATGCCATCCTGGGCGGCACGCCCAACCACGGCGTGCAGGCCAACGCCGCCGTGCGGGCGATGAATGAATTCAACGGTGCCGGGCCTTTTCTGACCGGGCTGAACAACCAGGGCGCGGCCGGCGTGGAAATCACGCCCGGGCCGAAGTGGATGACCGTGCGTTCGGACAACAACGACAAGTTCGCCCAACCCGATGGCGCCTGGCTGGGCGCGCCCGGCCAGCCGACGAACGTGACCTTTGCCGGCCCTGAGCTGAAGGGCGCCCACAACGTGGTCATCGCCGGCATCGACCACCGCGAAACGTCCTACAGCCCGCAGGCTTTCGACACCGCCTACCGCTACATCACCGGCCAGGCGCCGCGCAGCGTGGCGGTGCAGCCCGAAGCCCGGGTGGTGCTGGACGGGCAGGTCAGTGGCCAGGGTCTGGGCAACGACCCGGCCAAGGGTGCTTACGTCACCAACCTGCCGCTGGCCGGTGCCACGGTGGACGTTTACGCCACCGACCCCGCCACCGGCGCGCGCCTGGGTGAGGCCCGCTGGCGCAAGACCGTGGGCGCCGATGGCCGCTGGGGCCCGTTCACGGCCGACGGCGCCAGCAGCTACGAATTCGTTGTCAGCGCGCCGGGCTACGCCGTGCTGCACATCTACCGTTCGGCTTTCCCGCGTTCCTCAGACGTGGTGCATTTCCGCGCCGACCGCCTGGCCGAGGCCGACAAGGCCGCCGGCGCCGTGATCAGCCTGACCCGCCCGCGCGGCTATTTCAGCCTGCCGCGCGACCACATCCTGCTGGACGGGCAAGACCCGGCGCCGGGCATCCGCAGCGGTGTGGCTGGCGTGGCCGTTTCGAAAATCAAACTGCCAGCCGGCCCGCAGCGCGCGGTGGTCGGGCAGTTCAACGCCGAACGCATCGTTGGCCGCAACTGGCCGGCCGCCGAGAACCATGTGGTGCTGCTGGAATTGCAGGACTGAGCGAAGAAAACAAGGAAACGACCATGGGCACACCTGTACAAAAACTGTTCGACCTGACGGGCCAGACGGCCCTGGTCACCGGCGGCTCACGCGGCCTGGGCTTGCAGATGGCCGAGGCGCTGGGCGAAGCCGGCGCCACCGTGATGCTGTGTTCGCGCAAGGCCGCTGACCTGCAGGAAGCCGCAGCCCACCTGGCTGCACGCGGCATCACCGCGCACTGGGTGGCCGCTGACGCCAGCAAGGCCGACGAGGTGCAGCGGGTGGTGGCCGAGGCCATGGCCAAGATGGGCCGGATTGACATCCTGGTCAACAACGCCGGCGCCACCTGGGGTGCGCCAGCCGAAGACCACCCCATCGAGGCCTGGGACAAGGTGATGAACCTGAACATCCGCAGCCTGTTCTTGTTCGCCCAAGCGGTCGCCAAGGCCAGCATGATTCCCAACCGCCACGGCCGCATCATCAACATCGCCAGCATCGCGGGCCTCAGCGGCAACATGGACGTGAAGTTCATCGCCTACGGCACCAGCAAGGGGGCGGCGGTGAACTTCACGCGCACGCTGGCCGGTGAATGGGGCGCCTACGGCATCACGGTCAACGCGCTGGCGCCGGGCTTCTTCCCCAGCA
>JAYVBO010000028.1:0-1991 GCA_043750435.1 Betaproteobacteria bacterium
GCAAAGCGGTCGGCCGCGCTGCTGCGGTGGGCCTGCCAGATGCTGACCACCGGGTGGCTGGAATCGACCACCGCCGTGCCCGGCGCCAGGCGCAAGACCAGCCCGGCGGGGTCGTCGCTGCCCAGGCGTTCCAGGCCTTGCGGCGCGCTGGCGTCGGCGGCGCGTTCGGCCTGGTGCACGGCCCATTCCAGGCGGGCCACGTCGGGCAGATAGGCTTCGCCGGCCAGCGTTTGGGCGTCGGCCATGAAGGCCGGCAGCGCGCCGCCCCACAGGCCCAGGTCGCCCGCCGTGGGCGGGTGACGCTGCCAGCAGGCGCGGGCCAGCGCGGCAAAGGCTTCGTCGCCCAGCAGTTGCTGCACCGTGGGGTAGGCGCTGGCCAGCGCGCGTTCGGCGGCGGCGCCGGCGTTGGCGCGGTAGGCCGCCAGGCCCCGCGCAACGTTCCCCACGCGCGGGCCGTTGCGCAGCCAGCCGGCCACCACGCCGGGGCGGGCGTCGCCCCACAGGGCGCGCAGCAGCATCTGCTGGCGCAGGGCTTCTTTGTCGCTGGCGCTGCTCATGCGGGCGAGTGCTCGTTCAGTACGCGCTCGGCCAGCGCGGCCTCGTCCAGCAGCACCGCCAGTTCGGGCAATGCGGTGTCCCATTCGATCAGCGTCGGCCGCAGGCCCAGGCGCTGCACAGCGTGGCGAAAGACCAGCCACACCGGGGCGTGCACGCGGCTGCCGTGGTCGTCGATGACCAACTCGCCGCTGTCGTCGTAGCCGGCCAGGTGCAGTTCACCGACGATGCCCGGCGCTATGGCGTCTATCCAGGCGCAGGCCGCCGCCACGGCGCGTGCTTCGTTGGCCGGCTCGTTCCGCGCCCGTGGGTCCAGCGCCTGTTCGTTCAGCGCATTCACGACCAGGTTGTTGACGTCCAGCAGCAGCCCGCAACCGCTGCGCCGGGCCAGTTCGTTGAAGAAGGCCGGCTCGGCCAGGCTGCTGTCGGCCCAGTGCAGGTAGGCCGACAGGTTCTCGACCAGGATGGGCCGCCGCAGGCGGTCTTGCACGCGCTGCACATTGGCCACCAGGATGTCCAGCGCGGCCGGGGTGTAGGCCAGCGGCAGCAGGTCGCTGCCGTGCACCACCGGCCCGCCGTTGCGGCGCGGCGCGCGGGCGAAAGCGGCGTGGTCGCTGACCCGCACCGGCTGTATGCGCTGCACCAGCGCCGCCAACTGCTCCAGGTGCGCGGCATCCACACCCGCCGCCGACCCCAGCGCCAGACCGACGCCGTGCAGGCTGACTGGCCAGTGGCCGCGCGCGGCTTCCAGCACGCCCAGCGCGGCGCCGCCGTCGGCGAAGTAGTTTTCGGCATGAACTTCAACGAAGGCCAGCGCCGGCGGCGCCGCCAACAGGCCGGCCACATGCGGCTGGCGCAGACCAATGCCGGTGTGTTCAAGCATGGTCGGCTAAGGGGCGCTACGCATTGGCTTACTTCTTCATCTTGGCCTTGGCCTTGGCTTCTTCGGCGCTCATGCCCTTCATGTCCTTGCAAGTGCCCTTGGGCACGTACTTCCATTCATCGGCACCCATGTCGGCCTTGGCCTGGCCGGCGCAGGAGTGGCTGCCCGACAAGTTGGCGCAATCGTTGGCGCCGGCCTTGGCGATGCCGAAGCACTTTTCCTTGCCGCTCGTGTCCTTGGACATGTCCTGGGCGGCGGCTGACCCGACCAAGCCCATCGCGAAGACGGAAGCAAGGGCAGACGCGACGAGTTGACGTTGGTTCATGGGGTTGGCTCCTGTGAAGTTGATGGTGTGTGGCTGGGTGGCTGACCCGGGCCGCAGGGGGGTAGTCGCGGCCAGCCGGCGCAGCTTACAAGGCAGCCCGTGCCGGCTTTCAAAATTCGGCACCGCCGCTGGCGCGCAGGTCGGCCGAGGTGGCCAGCGCGGCATGCAGAGCCAGGCGCACGCCGGCTGTTTGCACCGCCAGCGGCAGGCTGGGTTGGCCGGCCTGGG
>JAYVBO010000029.1:0-4657 GCA_043750435.1 Betaproteobacteria bacterium
GCGGGCATGAAGACGAAGCCGTGAAGCACGACTACCACCTGCTGATCAAACCCGTGCTGCCGAACAAGCTGCGCGCGATGATCGCTTTCAAGCTCAACGTGCGGTAGGGCACCCCGCCCGGGCCGGCGGGACTCAAGTGCGGCGGCCCAGCGCCGAAGTCAGGGGATCACTCTAGCCTCAGGCCGCACGCGCCATGTCCGCCACCGAAGCATCCGGCTCCCCGCCGACTGTCACCCGCCCGCCCTGCTTGCTGCTGGTGGACGACGAGCCCTCCGTGCTGAGCGCGCTGCGCCGCCTGTTCCGCCCCCAGGGTTACCAGGTGCTGCTGGCCAACAGCGGCGCCGAGGCGCTGGCGATGCTGGACGCCCAGCCCGTCGACCTGGTGGTTTCCGACATGCGCATGCCGGAGATGGACGGCGCCAGTGTGCTGGAAGCTGTCCGCAGCCGCCACCCCGCTGCGGTGCGCATGCTGCTCACCGGCTATGCCGACATCGATTCGACGATGGCGGCCATCAACCGCGGTGAGATCCACCGCTACATCGCCAAGCCCTGGGAAGACGCCGATCTGCTGCTGGTGGTGCGCGACGCGCTGACCCGGCGCGACCTGGAACAGCAGAACGCCCGGCTGCAGGCGCTGACCCGAACGCAGAACGACGAACTGCTGCAGCTGAACCAGAGCCTGGAGGCGCGGGTGGCCGCGCGCACCGCCGAGTTGGGCCAGGTGAACGCCATGCTGGAAGCGGCTTATGCCGAACTGAACAGTAACTTCACGCTGGCCCTGACGGTGTTTGCCGGGCTGCTGGAAATGCGCCAGGACGGCATCGCCGGACATTCCCGGCGCGTGGCCGCGCTGGCCCGCCGCATGGCGGCGCAACTGGGCATGAACGAGCGCGCGCAACAAGACGTCCACATCGGCGCGCTGCTGCACGACATCGGCAAGATCGGCTTCCCGGATGCGATGCTGGGCAAGCCGGTTTCGAGCTACGCGCCGAACGAAGTCACCCGCTACCGTCGCCACCCGCTGGACGGCGAAGCCGCGCTGATGCCGCTGGCCCAACTGCACGGCGCGGCGCGCATCGTCAGGCAGCACCACGAGCGCGTGGACGGCCACGGCTACCCCGACGCGCTGGCCGGCGAGGCCATCAGCCTGGGGGCCCGCATCGTCGCTGTGGCCAGCGACTACGACGGCCTGATCAGCGGCGGCTTGTCCGAGCGCAAGTACAGCACGGAGATGGCGCGCCAGTCCATGCGCGGCGGCGTGGACACCCGCTACGACGGGCGGGTGGTCGATGCGCTGTTCGAGGTGCTGGCGCAGAGCAACACCGCCGCCATGCCGACGCAGGAAGTCGAGGTGCGTGAACTGCAGCCGGGCATGGTGCTGGCGCAAGACCTGCTGTCACCCAAGGGCGCGATCTTGCTGGTCGCCGGCCTGGCCTTTGAAGCCCGGGTCATCCGTCAGCTGGGCATGCTCGTGGCCCGCGACGGGCTGCGGGTGATGCTGACCATCTTGCGCAGTTCGGTGCCGGCGACAGCGGGGTCGGCGGTTGCGGCGCCAGCACCAGCGCCAGCGTTGGTGGCCGGCCAGCCCGGCGCTCAAGGTCCGGCGGCATGAATACCGCCATCCACGCTGCGCCGGCCGAGCGATGGATGGACGAGGTGCTGGAAGCCCTGGCCGTGCCGGCCTGGCTGTACCGCAGCGATCAACCCTTGCGCACCAACGCCGCGTTGCGCCGTTTGTACGGCTGGACGCCAGACCAACTGCGACTGACCGCGCAAGGGGAACTGGTGGTGGACCAAGACCGTCCGGCGCTGGCCGCCGCCACCCGCGAGTGCCTGCACGGCAGCGGCCAACCGCCGGCCCTGGCCCTGCGCCTGCGCACGAAGGCCGGTACGCTGCGCCAAGTCGAACTGACGCTGCGCCGGGTCGACAGCGGCGGCCAGGCCGCCGCGCTGGTCACCTGCCTCCACAACAGCGATGTCCAGCAGGTGCAAGACAGCCTGCAGGCCATGAGCAGCCTGCTGCGCCAGATCGTTGACGGCGCGCCGGTGGCTTCCTTCGTCATCGACAGCGCCCACCGCGTGAGCCACTGGAACAGTGCCTGCGAAAGGCTGACCGGCTTTGCGGCGGCCGGCATGATCGGCAGCACCGAGGCTTGGCGCGCCTTCTACAAAGAAGAGCGGCCGCTGCTGGCCAACGCCATCGTCGGCGGCATGTCGCTGCCCGATGTGCTGGCGCTGTACCAGGGCAACGCCTGGCCGTCGCCGCTGAACGCCAGCGTTTATGAAGCCGAGGCCTTCTTTCCGAATTTCGGTGCCGAAGGCCGCTGGCTGTTCTTCACTGCCGCGCCTTTGCGCGACGGCGAAGGCCACGTCATCGGTGCCATCGAAACGCTGCAGGACGTGACCCAGCGCCGCCAGACCGAGGTTGAACTGACCCGCCACCGCAATGAGCTGGAAAAGCTGGTTGAGGCGCGCTCGGCGGCGCTGGCCGCCAGTGCGCGTGAACTCGAGGCCTTCATCGAAAACGCGCCCATCGGTGTGGTTTACGCGGCCCAGGGCAAGGTGCTGCGCAGCAACCGCATGCTGAGTGAAGTCTTCGGTCTGGCCGACGGGGCGGCGGTGGGCATGCCCGCCGTCGACTTTTATTGCTCGCCACGAGACCACGCCGAGTTGCGCAGCATCGCCGGCCCAGTGCTGGCCAAGGGGCAGCCGCTGCACCACGAGATGTGGATGCGCCACAGCAGTGGCCGGCGCATGTGGATGCAGCTCAGCGCCTACGTGGTCGACCACCTGAACACCGCCGCAGGCGCCTGGTGGATGCTGCAGGACCGCACCGAAGTGCGCACCGCGCAAGAGGCGCTGCGCGAGCGCTTCGCTGAACTGCAGGCCACCAATCGCAAGCTGGAAGAAGCGCAGAACCAACTGCTGCAGGCCGACAAGATGGCCTCCATCGGCCAGCTGGCGGCCGGCGTGGCGCACGAGATCAACAACCCGGTGGGTTTCGTCAGTTCGAACCTGAACACCTTGCGCACGCACGTGGGCGAACTGCTGGCGCTGGTGGAAGCGCACGAAGCCGCCGCCGCCGCGCCGGGCAGCCCCGAGGCGGCCGCCCGCTTGCAACAGGCCCGCGTGGCGGCCGAGCTCGACTACCTGCGCAAGGACCTGCCCGAGCTGCTGGACGAAAGTGCCGACGGCCTGGCCCGGGTGAAGAAGATCGTGCAGGACCTGAAAGACTTCTCGCGTGTGGGCCAGTCCGACTGGCAGGAGGCCGATCTGAACAGCGGCCTGGAATCCACCTTGAACGTGGTGCGCAACGAGCTCAAGTACAAGGCCCGCGTCGAGCAGCGCCTGGGCTCGTTGCCGCCGGTGCTGTGCCTGGCCGGCCAGCTCAACCAGGTGTTCATGAATCTCATCGTCAACGCTTCGAACGCCATCGCCGAAAGCGGCGTGATCACCCTCAGTTCGGGTGCTGAAGGCGACTGGGTCTGGGTGCAGGTGGACGACAACGGCTGCGGCATGAGCGAGGACGTGCGCCGCCGCATCTTCGAACCCTTCTTCACCACCAAGGATGTCGGCAAGGGCACCGGCCTGGGCCTGTCGCTGTCCTTTTCCATCATGCAGCGGCACGGTGGGGCCATCCAGGTGCGTTCAAAGGCTGGTGTGGGCAGTGCTTTCCGCGTCTGGGTGCCAGTGCGGGGCCCGGCTGCGGCCAGCGTACCGGGCGCGACGGCTCCAGCCCCGGCCAGCCTGCCGCCCCGGTGGCCGGCATGAGCGCCGCCTCCTTGCCGCCACCGGCGCCCCGGGGCGCCTGAGGCGCAGACTCAGACCGGGTAGCTGCCCGGCAGCAAAATGCCGCGGTCGACAGTGTGGATGTTCGTGTGGCCGCAGAAGGCCATCGTCACATCCAGTTCCTTGTGGATGATCTGCAGCGCCTTGGTCACGCCGGCTTCGCCCATCGCGCCCAGGCCGTAGACCATGGCGCGGCCGATCATGGTGCCGCGGGCACCCAGGGCCCAGGCCTTCAGCACGTCCTGGCCGCTGCGGATGCCGCCGTCCATCCAGACCTCGATCTGACTGCCCACGGCGGCCACGATGGCGGGCAGGGCGGCAATGCTGCTGGGTGCGCCGTCCAACTGGCGCCCACCGTGGTTGCTGACCACGATGGCGTCGGCGCCACTGGCCACGGCCAGCTTGGCGTCTTCCGCATCCATGATGCCCTTGAGGATCAGCTTGCCGCCCCATTGCTGCTTGACCCAGGCCACGTCGGCCCAGGACAACGTGGGGTCGAACTGCTCGTTGGTCCAGGCCGCCAGCGAGCTCATGTCGCTGACGCCTTGCACATGGCCGACCAGGTTGCGAAAGGTGTGGCGGCGCGTGCCCATCATGCCCAGCACCCAGCGCGGCTTGCTCGCGATGTTGAGGATGTTGCCCAGCGTCGGTATGACCGAAGCGCGCATCTTGTTCTTCAAATCCTTGTGGCGCTGGCCGATGACCTGCAGGTCCAGCGTCAGCACCAGGGCGCTGCATTTCGCGGCCTTGCAGCGGTCGATCATGCGCACCATGGCGGCGCGGTCGCGCATCATGTAGAGCTGAAACCAGAACGGTGCGGTGGTGTTCTCGGCGACGTCTTCGATGGAGCAGATGCTCATCGTCGACA
>JAYVBO010000030.1:0-1986 GCA_043750435.1 Betaproteobacteria bacterium
TTCGCGGCCGTCCACCCCTTCCGCATGGAACGCCTGGCCCGCGCGGCGGCCTGCTTTGCCAGCGCCGGCACGGCCGCACAGCGGGCCGAATACGCCGCCTTCGTGGCCGCCCACCGCAACTGGCTGGACGACTACGCGCTGTTCATGTCGCTTTGCGAAGCCAACAGCTGGCAGGACTGGTGCACCTGGGACGCCGGCCTGGCCCAACGCGAGCCCACGGCCCTGGCCGCCGCCCGCGAACAGCATGCCGAACGCATCGCCTTCTGGCAGTTCGGCCAGTGGTGCTTCTACCGCCAGTGGGCGGCACTGAAGGCCTATGCCAACGGGGTGGGCGTGAAGATCATCGGCGACACGCCCATCTTCATCGCCTACCTCAGCGCCGAAGTCTGGGCCAAGCAGCAACTGTTCGAGCTGGACGAAACTGGCCGCCCGACGGTGGTGGCCGGCGTGCCGCCCGACGGCTTCGCCGCCACCGGCCAGCGCTGGGGCAACCCGCTGTATCGCTGGGCCGAACATGCCAAGGACGGCTACGCGTGGTGGGTGGAACGCGTGCGCCGCACTTTCGAGCTGGTGGACATCGTGCGCATCGACCACTTCCGCGGCTTTGCCGGTTACTACGAAATTCTGGCCAGCGAGCCCACCGCCCAAAACGGCCGCTGGGTGCCCGGACCGGGCGCGGCCTTGTTTGACGCCATCACGCAGGCACTGGGCCCCATGCCCATCATTGCCGAGGACCTGGGGCTGATCACCCCCGACGTCGATGCCCTGCGCAAGCAGTTTCGCTACCCGGGCATGCGCATCCTGCAGTTCGCTTTCGGTGGCGACGCGTCGAACGGTTTCCTGCCGCACAACCACGAGCCCGACACCGTGGTCTACACCGGCACCCACGACAACGACACCACCGCCGGCTGGTGGGCCACGGCCAGCGACAAGGAACGCCACTACGCCCGCGGCTACCTGGCCACCGACGGCCACGACATGCCGTGGACGATGATCCGCGCCGCCATGGCCAGCGTGGCCGACACGGCCGTGCACCCCATGCAGGACGTGCTGGCGCTGCCTGCTGAGAGCCGCATGAACTGGCCGGGCCAGGAATCGGGCTGGTGGGTGTGGCGCTTCCAGTGGGCCCAGGTGCAGCCCTGGCACGGCGGGCGCCTGCTGGAACTGGCCCGGCTCTACGGGCGCGCCACCGGCACGCCCTGACCCGGCCGCCGGGCCCGCCCGCGTCGCAAGGGACCGGCGGGCTTGCTGACGATCAGCCGCTCAGCGGCGCTGCGGTGGCAGGTCGGTGCAGCTGCCGTGGGCCACTTCGGCCGCCATGCCGATGCTTTCACCCAAGGTCGGGTGCGGGTGGATGGTCTTGCCGATGTCCACCTCGTCAGCGCCCATCTCGATGGCCAGTGCCACCTCGCCGATCATGTCGCCGGCATGCGTGCCGACGATGCCGCCGCCCAGGATCTTGCCGTGGCCATGCGCTTCCGGCGAGTCATCGAACAAGAGCTTGGTGTAGCCCTCGTCGCGGCCGTTGGCGATCGCGCGGCCCGAGGCCGTCCACGGAAACAGGCCCTTCTTGACCTTGATGCCCTGGGCCTTGGCCTCGTCCTCGGTCAGGCCCACCCACGCCACCTCGGGGTCGGTGTAGGCCACGCTGGGAATGACGCGGGCGTCGAACTGCGCCTTGCTGTCACCGGCCGCCACTTCAGCGGCCACATGGGCTTCATGCACCGCCTTGTGGGCCAGCATGGGCTGGCCGACGATGTCGCCGATGGCGTAGATGTGCGGCACGTTGGTGCGCATCTGGATGTCCACCGGGATGAAGCCGCGGTCGCTGACCACCACGCCGGCCTTGTCGGCTGCAATCTTCTTGCCGTTGGGCGTGCTTGCAGAAACCATGGTAGTAAGTACGGGAATACTGCAACTCTTCGGGCTCGATGAAAAAAAGGTTCCACTCGTGACCTTTACCCTCAATCTGGATCAAACCGATTT
>JAYVBO010000031.1:0-1983 GCA_043750435.1 Betaproteobacteria bacterium
TGGCCATGATGAGCGCCGCCGCGGCGCAGGCCCGCGTCGGCGTGGACGTGCTGCAGGCCCTGCGCCGAGCCAACCGCATTGCAGCCGGAGCGCCTGCCGATGACGGCCTGGACGCCGCCGCCTGGTGGCGCCTGGCCGCCCTGCGGTCTTACGCCACGCCCCTGCCCTTCCACGAGGCCGCACGCGTGCCGATGGCCGTGTTGCCGCCCAACCGCGTGCGCCTGCTCAACGCGCCGCAGGGCTTGCAGGCCCTGCTGACGCTGCAGTTCACCGCACCGGGCTGGAGCGCCCGCACCCGCGCCATCGCCGAACTGCTGCCCGCGCACACGCTGCGCCACGACTACAACCTGTTCATCGGCGCGATGGCCCCGCGCGTGCTGGAAGCCGGGCCTCAGCCGGCTGACGTGCGCCTGGCGCTGGAAGACGCCTGGCTGCAAGAACGCGTGCAGCGCCGTTGGCAGCACCTGGTGCTGAGCCTGGGCGAGGCCGCCACCGCCGCGCTGGTTGACCGCGCCGCCGCGCTAGGCCTGGCCGGCGTGCGCACGCTGCAGCTCGCGCCCGAACAGGCGGTCGAAGGCTGGGCGCTGGCTGAAGGCGGCGTGCTGCCGCACGGCGCGCTGCCCGCTGCGCCGGCGCTATGGGCCTTGCGTCGACAGGCCGTCGTTTCGCGGCCAGCCTGCTGAATCAGCGGTCATTGAACTGCGGCGCGCGCTTGGCGAAGAAGGCGGCCACGCCTTCGCTGAAATCGTGGGCCCGACCCAGCTCGCGCTGGATGTCGGCTTCCAGCGTGATGGCGTCGCCGAAGTTCATCGGCGCGGCGGCGTCGATGGCGCGCCGGGTTTCGGCCAGCGCCTTGCTGGGCATGGCCGCCAGGCGGTCGGCCAGGGCGGTCACGCTGTCGGCCAGGGCCGCGTCATCCACGCACTGCCAGATCAGGCCGATGCGCTGCGCCTCGTCGGCCGGCAGCGCGTCGCCGGTCATCGCCAGCCCCAGCGCGCGGGCTCGGCCGACCAGGCGCGGCAGCAGCCAGGTGCCGCCGCAGTCGGGCACCAGACCGATCTTGCTGAAGGCCTGGATGAAGCGAGCACTGCGCACTGCGACGACGAAATCACAGCACAGCGCGAAGTTCGCGCCCGCGCCAGCCGCCACGCCGTTGACCGCCGCGATCACCGGCACCGGCATGGTCCGCACGCGGGTGGCCAGCGGGCGGTAATAGCGTTCGATGACGCCGCCGACATCGACCTCGCCCACCATGGCCGGATCCTTCAAATCCTGCCCGGCGCAGAACCCCCGGCCGGCGCCGGTGACGACGACGGCACGCACGGTCGGGTCAGCGGCCGCATCGTTCAAAGCCGGCAACAGCGCGCCGTGCATGGCGGCGGTGAAGCTGTTCAGCGACGCCGGGCGGTTCAGGGTCAGCCAGCGGACGGCACCGTGGGTGGCAACGAGGACGGGGGCTTCGAGCATGTGGGGTCTCCATTAGGGTTCGGGAAAGTCTAGCCAGCACGGCACATGCGGCGCGGCCGGGCCGACCGGGGACAATCCCGCAGCCGATGACCCCCATGCCGCCCGCAACGCCCACCCATCCCCCGACACCCACCCGCCGCACGCCGCGCATCTTGCTGGCGCCGATGGAAGGTTTGCTCGACCACAGCCTACGCGACGCCATCACCCGCGTGGGCGGCGTGGACCGCTGCGTGTCGGAGTTCATCCGCATCACCGACCAGTTGCTGCCCATCCGCGTGTTCACCCGCGTGGTGCCCGAATTGCTGACCGGTGGGCGCACCACCGCCGGCACGCCGGTGCGCCCGCAGTTGCTGGGCGGCGACCCGGCCTGCCTGGCCGACAACGCCGCGCGGCTGGCCAGCCTGCAGCCCGAGGGCATAGACCTGAACTTCGGCTGCCCGGCGCCCACCGTCAACCGCCACCGCGGCGGCGCGGTGCTGCTGGACGAACCGGAGCTGGTACACGACATCGTGCGCG
>JAYVBO010000032.1:0-1981 GCA_043750435.1 Betaproteobacteria bacterium
CGCGAGGCGATTCAGTCCTTCATCGGCACGCTGGAAATTCCGGCCGCTGAACGAGAACGGCTGCTGGCGATGACGCCGGCCAGCTACACCGGCCTGGCGGCAGAGTTGGCGGCCCGCTGGGGCACAGGCACGGGCACGGGCCCGGACAAAGGCGGCGTATGAGCTTCCGCGACCAGCTCGCCGCAGCAGAAGCAAAGAATGCGTCGATGCTGTGCGTGGGTCTGGACCCGGAGCCGGCGAAGTTTCCGCAGGCCTGGCGCGACGACCCGCGGCGCATCTTTGACTTCTGCGCGGCCATCGTGGGTGCCACAAAAGACCTGGTGATCGCCTTCAAGCCGCAGATCGCCTACTTCGCGGCGCAGCGCGCCGAAGAGCAATTGGAACGGCTGATCGCCCACATCCACACACAAGCGCCCGGCGTGCCGGTGATCCTGGACGCCAAGCGCGGCGACATCGGCGCCACCGCCGAGCAGTACGCGCGGGAAGCCTTCGAACGCTACCGCGCCGACGCCGTGACGCTGTCACCCTTCATGGGCCTGGACAGCATCGAGCCCTATATGCGCCACACCGGCAAGGGCTTGATCCTGCTGTGCCGCACCAGCAACCCCGGCGGCAGCGACCTGCAGGCGCAGCGGTTGATGGACGGCGAGTTGCTGTACGAGCGCATCGCCCGGCTGGCGGCGGGCGAGTGGAGCGCGCAGCGCGGCGGCGGCCAACTGGGCCTGGTGGTGGGCGCCACCTACCCCGCCGAAGTGGCCCGCGTTCGGGCACTGGCGCCGACGCTGCCGCTGCTGATTCCCGGCATCGGTGCGCAGGGCGGCGACGTCCAGGCCACGGTGCAGGCAGGCTGGCGCGCCGACGGACCCATCATGGTCAGCTCGTCGCGGGCGGTGCTCTACGCCAGTGCGGGCGCTGACTTCGCCGACGCGGCCCGCCAGCTGGCGCTGGCCACGCGTGCGCAACTGCAGCAGGCGCGTGCCGCCTGATGAAGCCGCGATGAGCCCCGCAGACCTGGCCGATCTGGACCCATTCCGGGGTTCGCCGCAGTCGCGTGCGGCCGGCATGGCGCCGGACGCGTCGGATGCGGCCGACGCGAACTTCTCGGCGCCGGAACGCTCAGCCCTGTGGGCAATACCCGGCCGGGCTGAGCCCGCCGTGCGTGCGGCCCTGGCGCGCGGCTTCCTGTGGGCCACGGCGGTGGCCTGCGCCGGCGTGGTGCCGCTGGTGGTGGCCACGCTGGGCCTGGCGCCTTTGACGGCCAGCGGGCTGGCCGGCTTCACCACCATTGCCATGCTGGCATTGGCGGCCACCCGCTTGCCCGACCGCGGCCTGCACATCGCGCTGACGGCCGTGCACGTGGCCGTGGTGCTGGCCATGCTGAGTGCCGGTGTGCTGCTGGGCTGGGGCTTGGGCGTGCCGGGCTTGTCCATCGTCGGTTTGCTGGTCTGCCTCTTGTGCGCCGCATCGGGCTGGCGGGCCGGGGCCTTCCTGGCTGTCGTGTCGGCCCTGCTGTTCACCGGCGTCGCCCTGGGCTGGGTGCCGTCCTTCGGGCCGCCCCAGCTGGCCACGCCAGCGCTGCTGCAACTGGGCGCGCTGCTCATCGTTACAGCGGCCGGCTTGGCGGCCGGGGTCATCGTCTCGCGCCTGCTGGACCTGGCCCGGCGTGCGGCTGAACACCGTGAGCAGCGCTTCCGCGGGCTGCTGGCATTGGCGGTGGACGGCTACTGGGAAATCGACCAGAACTACCTGCTGACGGCCGCCGCAGGCCAGCGCGGCGGGCAGCGCCCATTGACAGCGGCCAGCGGCCTGGGCCTGGTGCCGTGGCAGCTGGCGAACTGGCATTGCGAGGCCGAATCACTGGACTTGCTGTTGGCTCAACTGGACGACCGCCAGCCCTTCCGCGACGTCGGCTTCCGCTGGACCACCGCCAACGGCACGGTTCGCCACTACCGCGCCAACGGCGAGCCGCGCTTCGACCGCC
>JAYVBO010000033.1:0-10750 GCA_043750435.1 Betaproteobacteria bacterium
TTAGGGTTGACCCTAATTTGCCCCCCCCCCCCCCCCCAACCCCAGCAGGAGATTCCATCGTGCTCAAGTCCTCAACCCGCATTGCCCTGTTCGCTTTCGTCATGGCCTTGATGGGCGGCGCCCACGCCGGCCCTGAGACGGTCACCGTCACGGCCGCCGCCGCCACGCCTTTGCGCGGCCTGACGCCCTACGAAGGTGACGCCGTTGCCGGCGCCTACCGACTGTCCGACGGGCGCATGCTGATGCTGCGCCAGCGCGGCCGCGTGATGGTGGCCGATCTGGACGGCCTGCCGCTGACCCGCTTGCTGGCCAGTGAAGGCGGCAGCCTGCAGGCTGCCGACGACAGCATGCGCCTGCGCTTCGCCAGCGACCCGAAAAGTGATGAGACGCTGGTCACCGTGTCCTTGCGCGACGACGGCGACAAGGTGCTGACCCTGGCCGCCGCCAAGACCGGGCGATGAAGCCCGGCCCGACGTGGCACCATCGCGCATGGTTCGCAAGGCCGCCGCCACCGTCGATGTGCTGGACGACAGCGTGCTGCGCAGCATCGCGGCGCGGGGCGGCGTGCGTACCTACCCGGCGCACGCGGTGCTGGTCAACGAAGACGACCGCAGCGACGCGCTGTACATCATTCTCGAAGGCCGCACCAAGGTCTACGGCTCGGGCGACGACGGCCGTGAGGTCGTGTACGGCACGCTGGGCGTGGGCGAATACTTCGGCGAATTGACGCTGGACGGCGGCCCGCGTTCGGCCTCGGTGAAGACGCTCGAGCCCACCGCCTGCGCCGTCATCCCCGGCTGTGAGGTGCGCGACTTTCTGGCCACCCAGCCCGACTTCGCCGTGCACCTGGCGAAGAAGCTCATCGGTCTTTCGCGCGCGCTGACCGGCCAGGTCAAGAGCCTGGCGCTGGATGATGTCTACGGCCGCGTCGCACGCTTGCTGCGCACGCTGGCGCACGACGCCGACGGCGTGCCCACGCTGCCCGAGAAGCTGACCCAGCAAGACATCGCGGACCGCATCGGGTCTTCACGCGAGATGGTCAGCCGCGTTTTCAAGTCGCTGCAAGAAGGCGGCTATGTCGAAATGCGCGGCGGGCGCATCGCCATCCTGAAGAAGCTGCCGGCGCACTGGTAGGCCGCGGGCGCCAGCCGGCCGCCCTGTCAGGCCGGCGCGCAGCCTGTCGGCCCGATGCGGCGCTGCGTCGAATGGCCCTGGCGGGTGGCGCCGGCCTGGCTACAGTGCACAGCATCCGCCCTGCATTGAAGACCTGCCCAGCCCCATGAACCAGCCGCACCACTCACCGTTCAACAGCGACGCTGCCCGCGCACAGCGGCTGGAACGCTGGCAGCGCTTTTCGGCGGCGGCGGTACGCGCCTTCCACGGCTACGCCAACTGGCTGGTCGGCATCAGCTGGCGCCGCTTTCTCGTGCTGTCGCTATTGCTGGTGGTGGCGGTGGGCGTGGTGCACGACTCACCGCCCTTCACCTGGCGCGTGACGGAAGAGGTTGAAACCCCCGTCAAGCCGCGCGTGCTGGTGTTGCCGCGCGCACCACGGGCGCCGGTCGCTCCAGTCGCACCGAAGGCGCCCAAGGCCCCCGCCGACCGTTCAGGGGAGGGCGCATCGGGCAAGGGCGAAGGCGTGGACATCCGCATCGGCAAGGACGGCATCCACATCAAGTCCAAGCCCTCACCCCCTGCAGCCGATGCCGCGTCGGCCGCCACGGCTGCGGCGTCGGCGGCGGCGTCGGCAGAACAGGGCGTGCGCATCAACCTGCCACCCGGCGTGGCCAGCGATGCGGTTCGGCAAGCCGTGGCCGAGGCGCAGCAGCAGATCGAAGACAGCATCCGCGAAGCCCGCGCCGACGCCGCGCGGGCCGTGCAAGACGCCGAGGAAGCCCGCCGCGACGCCCAAGCCACCATCGACGAGTTGACCCGTGAACAAGAAACCGTGCGGCTGACCAAGCACACCCGGCGCGTGGGCATCGGCGACCTTTTGATGCAGTTCAGCCTGCTGTGGGTGCTGGCCTCGGCGGTGCTGAAGTACACCTACAAGGGCCGCATGCAGGCCGAGGTGAAGGCCGCGCAGGCCACCGAAACGGCAGAGGCCGAATCGCTGAAGCGCCAGGTGGTGGAAGCGCGCATGGCCGCCATGCAGGCGCAGGTCGAACCGCACTTCCTGTTCAACACGCTGGCCAGCATCGACCACCTGATCGAGACCGACCCGCCGCGCGCCAGCCAGATGCAGAAGAACCTGATCGCCCTGCTGCGCGCCAGTATGCCGACGATGCGCGAGGCGAATGGCGGCACGGGTGACGGCAAAGGCGCCGGCGTGCGCGACCTGGGGCGTGAAATCGCGGTCATCCGGCCTTACTTGGAAATCTTGAAGGTGCGCATGGAAGAACGCCTGGCCACCGAAGTGCTGGTGCCGGACGGCCTGCTGTCGGCCGAGTTCCCGCCGATGATGATCCAGACCCTGGTGGAAAACGCCATCAAGCACGGCCTGGAACCCAAGCCCGAGGGCGGCACGCTGCGCCTGGTGGCCGAGATCGTGCACGGCAAGCTGCAGGTCACCGTGGCCGACACCGGCCTGGGCTTTGGCAAGGCGGCCACCGCCGGCACTGGCGTGGGCCTGGCCAACATCCGCGAACGGCTGCAACTGCTCTACGGCCCGAAGGCCACGCTCACCGTCACCGCCAACCAACCCAGCGGCACCGTGGTGACCATCACCGTGCCCTACAAGACCGTGGAAGGAACCCCCGCATGAACCACGACATCAACGCCGAAGGCCCAGCGCAAACTGTGAGCGCCTACTCTCGCCGTCACCGTCTTTGGCCCTGGCTGTTGGGCACCCTGCTGGTGCTGGCCCTGCTGGCGGCCGGGGCGCTGGCGGCGCTGTGGGCGGTGGTTGACACGGCCCACCCTGGCATGCACGTCATCGTCAACGGCCAAGCCTGGGATGGCTGGGACAGTTGGGAGGCTTGGGATGGCATGGGTGGCGACACGGGTTCGCGCCACGGCCTGGTCAGCGGCGTGGGCGTGCTGATGGCCGTGCTGGCGGCCGGGTTGGTGGTCTTGCTGGTCGTGCCCTTCACCGTGCTGCTGGGCTTGTTGCTGGGTTTGATGGGCCTGGCCATCGGTCTGGCCGTGACCGTCGGCACGGTGGGCCTGGTGGCCGCCTTGCTGCTGTCGCCCTTGTGGGGTTTGGGCCTGCTGCTGTGGCTGATCTTCCGCAGGCGCAGCCCGCCGACCCCATCACCCGCCGCTAGGATGACCGCATGAACACGCCGCACACCCCCCACCCCGACGCCCGCGTCACCACCGCCGTGCTGGCCGACGACGAGCGCCTGATGCGCGAACAATTACGCGCCCGGCTGGCCGAGGTCTGGCCCGAATTGCAGATCGTGGCCGAGGCCAAGAACGGTCTGGAAGCCGTGCAACTGGTGGACCAGCACCGTCCCGACATCGTCTTCCTGGACATCCGCATGCCCGGCCTGACCGGTGTGGAAGCCGCACGGCAGATCGCGCAACTGGCGCCGCGTTCGCTGGCCGAAGGCGATGCGCAGGCCGCAGCCGACCCCGACGACGACGAGTTGCTGCCCGAGATCGTCTTCATCACCGCCTACGACCAGTACGCGGTGGAGGCCTTCGAGCAAGGCGTGGCCGACTACGTGCTGAAGCCGGCCGAGCGCGACCGCCTGCAACTGACGGTGGACCGCATCCGCAAGCGCCTGGCCGCACGTCACAGCGGGCCCGGTTCAGCCGAATCCGAAGCCGCGCCGGCGGGGCCGAACATGCAGCAGTTGCTGCACCAGTTGTCGTCACGCCTGAACCCCGGCAGCACGCCCAACTACCTGCAATGGATACAGGCCACGGTGGGCCAGGCCATCCAGATGATTCCGGTCGACGAGGTGCTGTTTTTCGTCAGCGACGAAAAGTACACGCGGGTGCAGACGGCGCAGGTTGAAGCGCTGATCAGGAAGCCCATCAAGGAATTGGTCGACGAAATCGACCCCAAGCTGTTCTGGCAGATCCACCGCAGCACGCTGGTCAATGTGAAGTGCATCGCCGGCGTGACGCGCGACTTCCGCGGCCGCCAGATCGTGGCCGTGAAGGGCCACAACCAGAAGCTGGAAGTCAGCCGCAGCTACACCGGGCTGTTCAAGGGCATGTAGGCCCGGCCTGGTGCACGGGGGTTCACGCCACCGCGGGTGGTGCCGTGCGGGCGGCCAGTTCGGCGCGCAGCTTCTTCAGCCGCTCACGCGGGTCGCCCTTGTCCACGGCCTCTTCCAGCTTCATTTCTTTGATGAAGCGGCTGGGCACGCCCTGCACCGTGTCGCGGCCTTTCTTGCGCCGGCGCAGCGTGCTCACGACCAGCGTGGTGCGGGCCCGCGTGATGCCCACGTACATCAGGCGGCGCTCTTCTTCGATGCGCTCAGTGGTGATCTCTTCGTCGCCGCTGCGAAAGGGCAGCAGGCCTTCGTTGATGCCCACCAGCTGCACATGCGGCCACTCCAGGCCCTTGGCGGCGTGCAGGGTGGACAGGGTGACCACGTCTTGTTCGTCGCCGCGTTCGGCCAGGCTGATGATCACGCTGATGGTCTGCGCCACCTGCAGCACGGTCTGCTTCTCGGCCTCGAAGGTGACGCCGCCGTCCTGCGTGACCTGGCCGCCGCAGCGCTTGGCGATCCAGTCGACGAAGTCCAGCACATTGCTCCAGCGTGAGGCGGCCACCTTGGGGCTGTCTTCACCGTCCAGCAGGTGTTGTTCGTAGCCGATATCCTTCAGCCACTGCAGCAACAAAACCTTGGCGTCTTCGCCACCGCTGGTGGCCGCCGCGCGCTGCTCCAGTTCATTCACTTCACGGCCGAATTCATGCAGGCCGTCGACGGCCTTGCCCTTCAGCGCGCCGCCCAGTGACGGCGAGAACAAGGCCTCGAACAGGCTCAGCTTCCACTTGCTGGCGAACTCGCCCAGGCTGGCCAGCGTCTGGTGCCCGATGCCGCGCTTGGGCGTGTTGACGGCGCGCAGGAAGGCCGGGTCGTCGTCCTGGTTGACCAGCAGGCGCAACCAGGCGCACAGGTCCTTGATTTCGGCGCGGTCGAAGTAGCTCTGGCCACCCGACACCTTGTACGGAATCTGCGCCGCGCGCAACTTCTGCTCGAACACCCGCGACTGGTGGTTGGCGCGGTAGAGGATGGCGAAGTCGCTGAACTTCACCTCGCCGCCAGGACCTTGCAAACCCGCCCGCAGCGACTGGATGCGCGACACCGCGCGCTCGGCCTCGTGCTCTTCGCTGTCGCAGTCGACCAGACGCACCGCTTCGCCGTCGCCCAGGTCGCTCCACAGCTTCTTCTCGAAGATCTTGGGGTTGCCGGCAATGACGGCATTCGCCGCGCGCAAGATTTGCCCGGTGCTGCGGTAGTTCTGCTCCAGCGCAATGACCTTCAATTGCGGATAGTCCTGCGGCAGGCGGCGCAGGTTTTCGATGGTCGCACCGCGCCAGCCGTAGATGCTTTGGTCGTCGTCGCCCACGGCGGTGAAGATGCCCTGGTCGCCGACCAGCGCCTTCAGCAATTCGTACTGCACGGCGTTGGTGTCCTGCACTTCGTCGACCAGGATGTGCTGGAACAGGCCCGACCACTTCGCGCGCGCCTCGGCGTCGTGCTGCAGCAGCTTCAGCGGCAGCTGGATCAGGTCGTCGAAGTCCACCGCCTGGAAGGCCAGCAGGCGCTCGGTGTACAGGCGCATCACGCGGGCAGCCACCAGTTCGTCGGCATCGGCGGCAACGCCGGCCGCGCTTTCAGGGTCCAGGCCCTGGTTCTTCCACAGGCTGATGGTCCATTGCCACTTGCGCGCCAGCGCCACGTCGGTGGTGCCGCCGGCTTCCTTCATCACGCCCAGCACGTCGTCGCTGTCCAGGATGCTGAAGTTCTCCTTCAGCCCGATGCGCGGCCCGTCGGCGCGCAGCATGCGCACACCCAAGGAATGGAAGGTGCTAACCGCCAGGTCTTTGGCCGCACGCGGCCCAACCAACGACTTCGCCCGCTCGCGCATTTCCTGCGCGGCCTTGTTGGTGAAGGTGATGGCCGCAATCTGCTTGGGCAACAGGCCGGCCTGCAGCAGCCGGGCGATCTTGTGCACGATGACGCGTGTCTTGCCCGAACCGGCGCCGGCCAGCACCAGACACGGCCCGTCCAACTGGTGCACGGCGGCCATCTGGGCCGAATTCAGGGAAGTGGGCGCGTTCATCAGGGGCGGCGGATCATAGCGGCCGCCCGCCGCCAAATCAGGCCCGGGGAATATGCGTCTTAAACCTTTCGATTGCAGGGACTGCAATCCGTCGGCTGGATCTGGAGCACGGTCCGAACTGCGGCGGCGAGCAGCACGTCGTCGGACACGGGGTCAGGCCTGTTCAGCGGCGCAGCACCGACCGCACCAGCGCGTCATTGCGCCGCTCTTCCATCCACCAGGCGACCAGCCGCTGCAGGTCGGCCGGCATGGCGCTGTAGTCGTCTTCGGTGATGCGCAGCGACGGCTGTTGCGCGTAGTTGCGGAAGTCGCGGAACCAGGGCCGGTTAAAGATCAGCGTCAGGATCGGACGCACCTGGTCGGACTGGTTGCCCACGCCACGGTGGGCGCAGCGGTAGTCGTTCAAGAGGCATGACCCCAGCGGCAGCAGCGGGTCTTGCGCCCCCATGGCCTCGGCCTCGTCGGTGGCTTGACGGTGCGTGCCCTTGTAGAAACGCGTGGTGCCCGTCATCTCGTTCAGCGGCACCAGCGGAATGATGATCTGCGCGGCAAAACACGGCAGGCTGTGATGCCACTCGGTGTCCGGGAACAGTGCCGGGTGGTCCTTGTGCAGGCGCTGGTCGGCACTGCCGGGCAATGAAATGACGGCCGTGTAGGCGCCCAGCACGCACTCGTCGCCGAGCAGTTTGCGGATCAGCGGCAGCACCATCGGCGCGCCCACCACGCCTGGCTGGCCGAGCGCACCGTCGAAGTCCACCGTCAGCATGTAGCGCTTGTCGCCCAGGCGCAGCGCATCGGGATGGTCGTCCTCGCGGAAATACGCCTCGTAGCGCTCCATGAACAGGTCGTGCAGCTGTGCGATGTCTTCCGGCGCAAAGGCGTTGTCGATCTGCAATGTGCCGTATTGCTCGAACAGTGCAGCACCGAGTGCCTCCATTTCAGGTGGCACTTCGCCGGCAGCGCGGTCGGCGTCGCTGTAACGCAGCAGCGGCATGTTGGCCGGCACTGCCGCATGGGCCTGCATGCCCTGCAGGTCGTGAAGCCGCGTGCGGGTGGACAAGACCTCGGCACTGTCGTCGGTGCTGCAATGCAGCGCAACGGCGCGGTCCAGATGGGTATGCGCCTCGTCCAGTGCCAGACGCTGCATCAACACCCGGGCCAAGCCTGCATGCAGCGCGGCGTTGTCGGGCGTGCGGGCCAGCGCTTCGCGGTAGGTGTCCTCGGCTTGCTCGCGCTCGCCGCGGCGGCACAACACGGCGCACAGCCGCAGCGCCACCGCTGTGGCGTCGGGATGGCGCAGCAGATGGTCCTGGAAAAGGTACTGGGCACGGCGGTCTTCACCCATGGCCTCGTAGTCGAATGCCAGGTCCAGCGCCAATGCGGGCTGGCGCGTGGTGAGAACGTCGCACAAGTCGAGCAGGTCGTCCAGTCGCAGCGTCAGAGTGTCGGCGATGTCTTTGCGGTTCTTCTCGCCGGGGAACGCAGCGAAGTTCAGCAGGAACTGCATCACGCCGGCGCAAGCGGCCGACGGCAGCGAGGCGCGCAGAGCTGCAGCGCTGGCATAGCCGGCTTGCGCCAGGGTGTCGACATAGGCGTGCACCAGGCGGCCGTTGGGCGTGTCGGCAGCAGCCTGCGCAGCAGCGCTGCCCGACAGCAGGATGCTTGGCACCACGCAGCCGTTGAACAAACCGTGCAGCGACATGCCAGCGGGGCCGGCAATGGCGTCGTCCCAGTCGAAGATGACGCAGTCGCCGTTGCTGGCGATGGCGGTGTTCGGCGGGCGCAGGTCGCCGTGGTTGACCGTTGCGGGCAAGCCTGCAGCAGCCTGCAGATGGGCTATCAGCAGGTCCATGCGGCGCGACAGCAACTGGTGGTAGGTGGCGCTGAGTTCTGCGCCCAGGAAGTAGTCGGCCTGGACCACGCCGGGACCAGACTCCACAGCGGGGCGCAAGAAGTCGAGAAGGCGTTGCGGCAGGCCGCCGATGTCGGGTTGCGGCAGGCCAGTCAACAAGGCGGGCATGGCAGCCGCCTCGGCCTGCAGCCGGGCATAGGTGGTGACGACAGCAAGAAAATCGTCGTCGGAGGCGCCGTAATCGAGCGTGCGACCGCCATGGTCGGCCGTCAACAGCCAGCCGCGCGCAGCGTCGTGCGCCAGCACTTGGGGCATGCGGCCCGGGAAACATTGCGCCAGTGCCAGCACCGGAGCCATCACTGCGGTCTGGCGTGCCGGCACCACTTTCAGGTAAGCCGCCTTCGCATCGTGAACCAGTCTGTGTGTGCGCGCCCAAGGCTGGTCGCTGACCAGTTCCACGTTGTCGAACTCTGCAAATGCGCGCGCCCATTGCAGGGCGTCGTCGTCGGCGAAAAGACTGGCTTCGTTCAGCTGGCCCATGGGCATCTCCGTGACATGAAGTGAATGCAAGGTCGAGAAGGACATTCCGACCAGAAGCCGAATTTCGCAGGCAACGCGGCTTCTGTGGGTGCCGTCTGCCGCCAGCGCAAGCCAGCAACGATTTAGCTTTTGTCGCCCAGCTTTTGGTGCCGGGAGATTAGCAATTCGAGTGTAACTTGGCATCCCCGAAACCTGCGGTGTGAATTCTGCACATTCCAGCGACGAAAGTAGGCTGCACGGTCTGTGCAGTTCGATAACTCTCATTTAGCATTTGTGTTGCCGAATGTCTGAGTTGAAGTCCAAGGATGGGGTGAATGCCCCAGTCCATTTGTAAATCAGGCATCCACGGTAATTTGTGTTCACTCTTTTTTTCAATATTGGAGATTTTCATGCGTACATTGACACTCGAAGAAATGCTGTTGGTTGGTGGTGGCGCCACGTCGACCTGCAGCGGCGGCAAGGCCGGCAAAGGCGGCAAGGCCAGCAAGGGCGGCAAGGCCAGCAAGGGCGGCAAGGCCAATGGCAAGAGCAAGGGCCACGCCGGCAAGGGTTGCAAGTAATTCACGGCAAACGTTGGAAAGGGTCCTAGCGGGCCCTTTCCTTATTGGCTAAGATTCCGGGCATCCCCCCAATTCGCGGGCCCGAACATTCCCTGACCCAGACTGCCCATACATGCGCCCGACATCAATGCTGGAGCGGCGCCATGAGTCAGAACGCAATGCCTGAATCAGCGACTCGTTCCGGGCGGCGTGAATCTCAATTGGCCAATGCCAACGCGAATGCACCAGATGGCGCTGCGCGAGGCAACGCCACATCGAATGTCAAACCTCTGTTTCGCGACGAGGCAGTGCAAGCCATGCGGCCGCAGCAGCAGGGCGCCATCATCCTGGTTCCCGGCCGCGCGTCGCGGTGGTGGGCGTTAGCCGGCCTGTCGCTTGTCCTGGCGCTGGCGCTGCTGATTGCGCTGGGAAGTTACACCCGCCGTTCCACGGTCAGCGGCCAATTGATGCCCAGTGAAGGGCTGATCCGCGTGACAGCGGCCTATCCCGGCGTGGTGACCGAACTGCATGTGCGCGAGGGACAATCCGTGCGCCGCGGCGACGTGCTGGCGGTGCTGTCTGGTGACCGCGGCGGACCGCAAGGTGATGGCTTCCAGAGCGACATGGCAGGCAAGATCGAGGCCCGTCGTCAACTCCTGCAACAGGAGTTGGACCGCCTCGCGCTGGCCGAGCCCGTCGAGCTCAAGCAATGGCAGCTGCGCATTGCGTCGATGCAGACTGAACTGGAGCAGGTGCGGCGACAGGCCCAGCAGTTGCAGCAGCGCATCGCAGGCGCCCAGGAATCCGTCCGGCACTACGACAGCCTTTCGCGGCAGGGCCTGCTCTCGCGCGAAGAACTGATCAACAAACAGGCTGACCTGACCGAGCTGAACATCCGCTTGCAGGGCAACCTTCGTGAAGCGCTAACGCTGCAGCGTGACGCCGCTACTGCGCAGCGCGAGCAGGACACTGTGCGCGCGCGCTACGCGGCGCAGCAGTCCGAGTTGCAGCGCGCGGTACTCAGTGCCGGGCAGGAATTCACCGAACTGGAGTCGCGCCGGCGCATCGTCGTCGCCGCCCCTGCGGACGGCCAGATCACGCTGTTGCAGGCTGAGTTCGGGCAGAGCATCGACCCGGCGCGGGCCCTGGCCCACATCGTCCCCGCCGGTGCGCTGTTGGTGGCCAAGCTGTATGCCCCCAGCAGGGCCGCCGGCTTCGTGCGGCCTGGCGAGCCGGTGCTGCTGCGTGTCGAGGCCTTTCCGTACCAGAAGTACGGGCAGCAGGCCGGTCGCGTTGCGGCGGTGTCGGCCGCCGCCGTGGGTACCGCTGAGATCCAGGGATTCGTGGCGCGTCCAGAGTGGTCTGGCGAGCCCTTGTTCGCCATCACGGTGCAAATTTCTGCGCAGGCGGTGCCGAACGGCGCGCACCCGCTGCCGCTGCAGACCGGCATGCGCGTGGAGGCCGACGTGTTGCACGAAACACGTCGGCTCTACGAATGGATCCTGGAGCCGCTCTACGCTGCACGCTCGCGTGTGGCCAGCACCTGAAGGGGACTGCCTACATGACGCTG
>JAYVBO010000034.1:0-1978 GCA_043750435.1 Betaproteobacteria bacterium
GCGGCTTTGACCGTGATGGCCCTGGGCGGCTGCGCCACGTTGCAGCCCGACAGCGGCTTCGCGGTCGTCGAAGAAGCCGCCCGCGACCGGCTGGGCAAAGCCGTGACCTGGCAGCGTACGGACGCCGACCGCGACGCCGTGGCCCAACGCGTGGCCGAACTGCTGAAGCAGCCTCTCTCGGCCGACGACGCGGTGCAGATTGCGCTGCTGAACAACCCCGGCCTGCAGGCCGAATACGCCGAACTCGGCATCTCGGACGCCCAGCGTGTGCAGGCCGGCCGGCTGCCCAACCCGGGCCTCAGCCTGGGTCGTAGCCAGCAGGGCGGCAGCGTCGAATTCGACCGCAGCCTGCAATTCAATCTGGCGCGCCTGCTGATGTTGCCGCTGGTCAGCGAGATCGAAGCGCGGCGCTTCGAGCAGGCCCGCACCGCGGTGGTGCTCAGCGTGCTTTCCCTGGCAGCGCAAACGCGCAAGGCCTATGTGCTGGCGCTGGCGGCCGACGAAACCGGACGCTACATGCGGCAGGTGCAAAGCGCGGCCGAGGCCGGGGCCGAACTGGCGCGGCGCCAGGCGCAAGTCGGCAACTGGAGCAAGCTGCAGCAGGCCCGTGAGCAGGGCTTTTATGCCGACGCGGCCTTGAACCTGGCGCGTTCTGATCAGGCGCGAACCGCGGCGCGTGAACGCCTGACGCGGCTGATGGGCTTGTGGGGGCCGCAGACGCTTTTCCGCCTGCCCGAACGCTTGCCCGACTTGCCCAAAGCGCCGAGCGACTTGCCGGGCATCGAGCAGACCGCGATGGCCCAACGCCTGGACGTGCAGGCCGCCAAGCTGGGCACCGAGCAATTGGCGAAAAACCTGGGGCTGACCCGCGCCACGCGCTTCGTCAACGTGCTGGAAGTGGGCGTTGTGCGCAACAGCTACAACGACGCGCCGGTGCAGCGCGGCTACACGGTGAGCCTCGAGCTGCCGCTGTTCGACAGCGGCGACGCGCGCCTGGCCAAGGCCGAAGCGCTGCACCGGCAGGCCGTCAACCGCGCCGCCGAAACCGCCATCCAGGCGCGCAGTGAAGTGCGCGGCGCCTACGCCAACTACCGCAGCAGCTACGACATCGCGCGGCACTACCGCGACGAGATCGTGCCGTTGAAGAAGCGCATCTCGGAAGAGAACCAGCTTCGCTACAACGGCATGTTGATCGGCGTGTTTGAACTGCTTGCCGACGCGCGTTCGCAGATCACCAGCGTCAACGGCGCCATCGAAGCGCTGCGCGACTTCTGGCTGGCGCAAGCCGATCTCGACACGTCCCTCATCGGCCCTGCGGCTGGCGCGTCCGGCCGCTCTGCCCTGCCGGCTGCCGCCGCGTCCGCCATGGACAGCGCCGCCGCCGCCCACTGAACACCCAGGACATCCACCATGTTTTCAAGACGACATTTCTTCCACGGCGCGGGCGCCATCACGGCGGCTGCGGCGGCGGCTTCGGTCAGCCGCGTGGCCATGGCCGCACTGCCCGAGCCGGTGATGCAAGACCAGCCCGCCACCATGCCGCCGCTGCAGCCCACCACGGGCCGACCCTACCGCCCGGTGGTCACGCTGAACGGCTGGACCTTGCCCTGGCGCATGAACCAGGGCGTCAAGGAATTCCATTTGGTGGCCGAGCCCGTGGTGCGCGAAATGTCGCCCGGCTTCAAGGCCCATCTGTGGGGCTACAACGGCCAGAGCCCTGGGCCGACCATTGAGGTGGTGGAGGGCCACCGCGTGCGCATCTTCGTCACCAACAAGCTGCCCGAGCACACCACGGTGCACTGGCACGGCCAGCGCCTGCCCAACGGCATGGATGGCGTGGCCGGCCTGAACCAGCCGGCCATCCAACCGGGCAAGACCTTTGTCTACGAATTCGTGGCCCGCCGGCCTGGCACCTTCATGTACCACCCGCATGCCGACGAGATGACCCAGATGGCGATGGGCATGATGGGCTTTTGGA
>JAYVBO010000035.1:0-1977 GCA_043750435.1 Betaproteobacteria bacterium
GCCGGCTGCGAAGTGCACCAACCCGGCGTCCAGGTGTGATGCACGACGCGGGCCCAGCCAGGCGATGCCGCGCTGCTTCAGCAAGCGCGCCGCATGGCGGCGGGTGGCGGCGGGGGTGCCGGCCAGCGGCAGATCATCCGACCCGACCAAGCTGACGAACAGGTGCGACCAGCCTTCTATTGCAGCCCGGTGCTGGATGGCGAAGGCCAGTTCCACACCGGCCGCGCCGGCGCCCACCACGGCCAGGTCGAAGCGACCGCGCTGGCCCGCGATGCGTGCCACCAGTTCGGGCCAGGCGGCGATGAAGCGCTCGATGGGCCGCACCGACAAGGCATGTTCAGCGCTGCCCGGCAAGCGGCTCAGATCGGCGACCGGGCCGGTGTCGATGGACAGCGCGTCGAAGTGCAGCGCCTCGCCGTCGGCGCCGTGCACCGTGTTGTGAGCCAGGTCCAGACCCACGGCAAAGGTGTGATGAAAGCCGACACCCGCACGTGCCGCCAGGCTGTCCAGGGCAATGGCGCAGGCGTCTACCGTGTAGTGGCCGGCCACCCAGCCCGGCAACATGCCGGAATAGATCTGCCACCGGTAGGGTGTGACGAGCTCAACCGCCCAGCCGTCCAGCGGCTGCTCGGCCAGTGCAGCCAGCACGCCGACGTGTGCGTGGCCGCCGCCCAGCAAGACCAGGCGCTTCATGCGCAAGCCGGCGCTGGCCGCTGCCAAGGGTGGTTGCGCAGCCGTTCCAGGTCGGCTGGCACGTCCACATCCCACAGGGTTTCCAGTTCCTGCCAGCGCAGGCCCTGTGCACGCGCTCTTGCGCGGGTCTGCGCCATCACTTCGGGTGTGCTCCAGGTCATGTGTTTGAAGATCGCGGCCTGCGGCTGCCGCAGCCCGACCAGCACATAGCCGCCGTCTTCGGCCGGTATGAAAACGGCGTCGTCGCCGGCCAACAGCGTTTGCGCTGCGCGGCGCAAATGCTGGGGCTGCAACGGTGGGCAGTCGGTGCCGATCAACAGCAGTGGCCCCTGCTGGCAATGCAGGCAGAAAGCGCTGTGCATGCGCTCGCCCAGGTCGCCTTCGGGCTGCACCCGGCAGGCCAAGCCCGTGCGGTGCTGGAGGGCCCGGAAGTGGCGGTGCTGGGCATCGGGCGCACACCACAGCGTCACCGGACCCAGGCCGGCGGCCTGCGCGGTGGCCACGGCGTGTTGGGTCAGCTGGCGCTGCAGCCGCGCAGCGCCCTGCGCGCCCAGCGCGGGTATCAAGCGCGTCTTGGCCAGCCCGGGGATGGGCGCCTTGGCCAGCACGGCCACCTGCACCGTGCTCAGCAGCGGGTCAACGTTGCCTGGGAGCGTAGCCATATTGCTCAGCCAGACGGGCCGGATCGGCGCCGAAAAAATAGGCGGCACGCAGCCGCCACATCAGCCAGATGGTGCGCCACGCGCCGTGGCGTTCCCAGCGGCGGGCCGAGGTGGTGACGCGATCGCGCAAGCAGGCCGGCGGCCCGTGGCGCTTCAGCAAACGCGAGATGGCGATGTCTTCCATCAGCGGCAGGTCGGGAAAGCCGCCCACGCGTTGAAACAGCCCTTGGCGCACGAACATCGCCTGGTCGCCGGTGGCGATACCGGTCCAGCGCGACCGCGCATTCATCATCGTGCTGACCAGGCGCAACAGCGGGCTGGCGCTGGCGATGCGGACATCGAAACGACCCCACGCGTACTGCCCCTGCGTGGCGTGCCGAATCAGCCCGTCGGCGTTGGGCGGCAGTTCGGTGTCGGCATGCAGGAACAACCACAGGTCGGCCGAACCAGCCGCCGCGCCGGCGTTCATCTGGCTGGCCCGGCCCCGCGGTGCGCGCACCACCTGGTCGGCATGGCGCTGGGCGATGGCGACGGTGTCGTCGCGGCTGCCACCGTCCACCACCACGACACGTGCGCCACGCTCGCGCAAGGGCTGCAGCGCCTGCAGCCGGGGCGCCAGGGT
>JAYVBO010000036.1:0-4604 GCA_043750435.1 Betaproteobacteria bacterium
GCCCGGCCCGATGGCGACCGGGGCCGGCGTTTATGCTGCCGGCATGAAAAAACGCCACTTCATTCTGGGCGGCCTGGGCGCCGCAGGCGCTCTGGTCGTGGGCTGGGGCCTGCTGCCGCCGCGCCAGCGCCTGACGACTGCGAAGCCGCTGGCCACAGCGCCCGGGCAGGCGGCGCTGAACGGTTGGGTGACGATAGCCCGCGACGACAGCGTGCGCGTCGTCATGCCGAAAAGCGAAATGGGCCAGGGCACGCACACCGGCTTGGCCATGGTGCTGGCGGATGAGTTGGACGCCGACTGGGCCAGCGTACGCATAGCAGCCGCGCCCATCGACAAGATCTACAACAACCTGGCCAGCGTGGTGGACAGCTTGCCCTTCCACCCGGACAACGACGGCGCCTTCAAGCAACTGGCTGCCTGGATGACGGCCAAGTCCATGCGCGAGATCGGCGTGATGATGACCGGCGGCTCGTCCAGCATCAAAGACCTGTGGCTGCCCATGCGCCAGGCCGGCGCTTCGGCGCGGGCCATGTTGGTGGGCGCGGCGGCGCAGGCCTGGGGCGTGCCGGCGGCCGAGATCACGGTGGCGGCGGGCGTGCTGTCGCACCCTTCGGGCAAGCGGGCGCGCTTCGGTGAACTGGCCGAAGCGGCCGGCCGCCAGCCGGTGCCGGCCGAGGTGGTGCTGAAGACGCCAGCCCAGTTCACGTTGATCGGCAAACCGCTGCCGCGCATCGAAGTGGCGGCCAAGATCACGGGCCGTGCCGGCTTCGGCCTGGACGTGCTGCAGCCCGGCCAGCTTTACGCCACCGTCGCGATGTGCCCGGTGCTGGGCGGCAAGGTGCAAGCCTTCGACGGCACCGCCGCGCTGAAGCTGCCCGGCGTGAAGCAGGTGCTGGCGGTGGCCGGCTACCACGGCGGCACGGCCGGTGTGGCGGTCATTGCCGACACCCCGTGGCACGCCTTGCAGGCCATCAAGCGGGTCACCGTGACCTGGGACGAAAACGTGCCGGCCGCCAACTTTTCCAGCGCCGCTGCCATGGACCAGTTGGCGAACGCGCTGGACGGCGAAACCGGCTTCGCCTACTTCAAGACCGGCGACGTGGAGGCTGCGCTGAAGGGTGCGGCGAAGACCATCACGGCCGAGTACCGCGCGCCCTATCTGGCCCACGCCACGATGGAGCCGCAAAACTGCACGGTGCAGTTCAAGGACGGCCGGGCGACGGTGTGGGCGCCGACCCAAGCGCCCAGCCTGGCGCAACGCGCGGCGGCGCTGGCGCTGGGCATAGACGCCGACCAGGTCGAGGTCAACGTGACGCTGCTGGGCGGCGGTTTCGGCCGCCGCCTGGATGTGGACTTCGTCGGCCAGGCCGCGGCCATCGCCAAGGCCGCCGGTGGTTTGCCGGTGCAGACCTTCTGGACCCGCGAGCAAGACACCCAACACGACTTCTATCGCCCGGCTGCGGTGTCGCGCTTCAGCGCCGGCTTCGACGCGCAGGGCGCACTGGTCGGCTGGCGCAATGTGTCGGCGGGCCAGGCCATCGTGCCGCAGGTGCTGGGCCGCATCTTCGGTTTGCCGGCGGCGGGGCCGGACAAGACGGCGTCCGAAGGCGCCTTCGACCAACCCTACGAATGGCCGGCCGCGCGCATCGCCCACGAAATCATCCAACTGCCGGTGCCCGTGGGTTTCTGGCGCAGCGTGGGCCATTCACACCAGGCTTTCTTCAAGGAAAGCTTTGTCGACGAAGCCGCACATGCCGCGGGGCAAGACCCGGTGGCTTTCCGCGCGGCCCTGCTGAAAAAGCACCCGCGCCACTTGAAGGTGCTGCAGCGTGCGGCCGAGCTGGCCGGCTGGGGCACGCCCAGCGCGCCCGTGCCCGACGGCGCCAAAACGGCACGCGGCGTGGCCTTGCACCAAAGCTTCGGCAGCATCGTGGCGCAGGTGGCCGAGGTTTCCGTGGCCGCCGACAAGACAGTGCGCGTGCACCGCGTGGTTTGCGTCATCGACTGCGGCACGGCGGTCAACCCGAACCTGATCCGCCAGCAGATGGACAGCGCCATCGTCTTCGGCCTGGGTGCCGCGCTGAGCGGCCGCATCGACATCGAAAAAGGCCGCGTGCAGCAAAGCAATTTCCACGACGTGACGATGCTGCGCATCGACGCCTGTCCGCTCATCAGCACCGAGATCATCGCCAGCAGCGCCGCGCCCGAAGGCGTGGGCGAACCCGGCACACCGCCCATCGCGCCGGCGGTGGCCAACGCCCTGTTTGCGCTGACCGGTCAGCGCCTGCGCACGCTGCCGCTGAAGCTGGCTTGAGCTTATGGACATCCTGATGACGACACTTCAAATCAACGGTAAGGCGGTGCAGGTGCAGGCCGAGCCCGAAACCCCGCTGCTGTGGCTGCTGCGCGGCGAACTGCAGCTCACCGGCACCAAGTTCGGTTGCGGCATGGCGCTGTGCGGCGCCTGCACCGTGCATGTCGACGGCCAGCCGGTGCGCGGCTGCGTCACGCCCATTTCGGCCGTGGGCGACAAGGCCGTCACCACCATCGAAGGCCTGCAGGGCAAGGAAGCGGCGGCTGTGCACGCGGCCTGGTTGCAGCTGGACGTGGTGCAGTGCGGCTACTGCCAGAGCGGGCAGATCATGGCCGCCGTGGCGCTGCTGCGGGCCAAGCCCAAACCCAGCGACGCCGACATCGACCAGGCGCTGGCCGGCAACCTGTGCCGCTGCGGCACCTACCCGCGCATTCGTGCGGCCATCCACCACGCCGCCAGCACCCTGGCCGCCTGACCCCACCATGTCCAAGACCCAACCGAGCTTCACATTCCCGATCCACCGCCGCCAGGTCCTGACCCTGGCCGCCGGCGCCGCGCTGGCGCTGCAGCAAGGCTGCGCGCAGACCGCGCCGGCTGCCGCTGCCGCCGGCTTCGACGACTGGGCCGAAAGCTTCGCTGCCGACTGGATGCGGCAGTCGGCCGAACGCGTCACCAACAGCCAGTACTTCAGCGGCGCCGAGCAGGCCGCCTTCGAGCGCCGGCTGACGCCGCGCACGCCCGCCCGGCGCGTCCAGTCGCGTGAGCTGGCGCGCGCCGGCCTGGCGCGGCTGGCGGTGTTTGAAGCCGGCCCCTTGTCGGCCGGCCAACGCACCGAAGCCGCCACGCTGCGCTGGTCGCTAGAGCGCACGCTGGCCGACGAGCCCTTTGAAGACCACCATTTCGTCTTCAGCCAACTGGGCGGCCCGCAGGTCAGCCTGGTGTCCTTCATGAGCGTGTCGCACCCCATGCGCACGCCCGACGACGTGGCCGCCTACATGGCGCGGCTGGAACAAGTCGACCAGCGCATCTACGAAGCCATTGCCCGCGCCCGCGCCGCGGCGGCCCAGGGCCACATCCCGCCGCGCTTCATCCTGGACCGCTCGCGCACGCAGGTGCAGTCCTTCCTGAAGCCGCCGCCCGAGCAGAACCTGTTCGTGCTGGCCCTGACACGCCGCAGCGAAGGTATTGCCGGCCTGCCGGCCGACACCCGCCAGCGCCTGATCAGCGAGGCCACGACGCTGGTGGCCACGCGCATCCGCCCGGCCTGGCAGCGCATCGAGGCCTTTTTCGACGAAATCGAAGCGCGGACCACCGCCGACGCCGGCCTGTGGCGCTACCCCGACGGCGCGGCGGCCTACGCCCAGGCGCTGGCCACCTACACGACGACCCGGCTGACGACCGACGAGATCCACGCCATCGGCCTGCGCGAAGTGGCGCGCATCGAAGGTGAGATGGACCGCGTGCTGCAGACCCTGGGCCGCAAGGACGGCACGGTGCTGGTGCGCATGACGGCGCTGAACGCCAGCCTGCAGCCGCCGGCTGAACCCGACCCGCGGCCGGGCCTGATCGCCAAGCACAGCGAATACGTGCGCGACAACATCCGCCGCAGCCAGGCCTTCTTCAACCTGCTGCCCAAGGCCCCGGTGGAAGTGCGTCGCGAGCCCGCGCTGACCGAGAAAACCGCCGCCGCCCACTACACCACGCCGGCCCCCGACGGCAGCCGCCCCGGCGTGTTCTGGGCGCCGCTGCCCGGCCCCGTTTTCAACATCGCCAATATGCGCAGCCTGGCCGTGCACGAGGCCATACCGGGCCACCACTACCAGCTGGCCATCCAGCAGGAACAGACCGATTTGCCGCGCTGGCGTCAGCGCCGTGTGTTCGGTGGCGGCAGCGCGCACAGCGAAGGCTGGGGCCTGTACGCTGAGCGCCTGGCCATCGACAACGGCTGGTACGACGGCGACGCCGTGGGCCTGCTGGGCGCGCTGGACAGCCAGCTTTTCCGTGCCCGCCGCCTGGTGGTGGACACCGGTCTGCACGCCAAGCGTTGGACGCGCGAGCAGGCCATCGCCTACGGCATAGGCGCGCAGGAAGTTGAGCGCTACGTGTCCAACCCGGGCCAGGCCTGCGCTTACATGATCGGCATGTTGCGCCTGCTGCAACTGCGCGAAGAAACGAAGAGAACCATGGGTGCGAAATTCGACGTCAAGGCCTTCCACGACGTGCTGCTGACCACCGGTTCGGTGCCGCTGGACGTGCTGGGCGAGGTGATGCGGCGCTGGGCGGCCGGCGC
>JAYVBO010000037.1:0-1966 GCA_043750435.1 Betaproteobacteria bacterium
GTGGGTGACCGGCTTTCGCGACGGCGCTTGGGCTGTGCTCTTCTCGGCGTTGATCGCCGTGTGCCTGCTGGGCACGTACATGCTGCTGGGTGCCGGCTGGTTGATCATGAAAACCGACGGCGCGCTGCAACTGGCTGCGGTGCGTTGGGCGCGAATATCGCTGGGGCTGACAGCCGCGGGGGTGGTGGCGATATCGGCGGCCACGCCGCTCGTCAGCCCGGCCATCGCTGAGCGTTGGTTCACCTTGCCCTACGTGATGCTGCTGGCGCCGCTGCCGCTGGCCACGCTGCTGCTGTTCTTCGTCGTCGAGCGTTCGTTGCGGCGTCTGCCGACGCGTCTTGCACAGGGCAATGCCTACGGTGACTGGGTGCGTTGTGCTGCCCATCATCGCGGGCTACACGGTCTTCAGCTACCTGGCGTTCCGGGGCAAGGCGACGGCGCTCCAATACTGAGTCGTCAGGCGCAGGGTGCTTTGCGCCGCCCAGTGCGCCACCAACTGCTGCACCAGCGCGCCTTCGCCCAGGCTGGCGTCGGCCAGCACCGGCTTGCCCGCCGCAGGGTCCAGCTTGATGGTCAGCAGGGCACGGCCCTGACGTGCCTGCCAGGGCTGGGCCAGCGGCAGTTCCAGGGCCACTGCATAGCCCAAGGCCAGTGGCACCTGCCCGGCGGGGCGGGCCAGGCGAATGCTTTGTTCCAGTGGCGCGGCGGTGGCGCTGGCCGCTGCCGTGTCCTGGCTGCCGCCGCCGCAGGCCGACAGCATCAGCAGGCTCAGCAGCGCCAGCGTGCCGGGTGCGCGCTGCAAGCCGCGCCGCCCCAGATGCCGGGCGCAAGAGCGGCGGACGCGTCGCGCGCCCGCCGCCAGGCAAGCGCCCACCCCGCTGTTTTGACCCATAATCCGCTCCTCGACAGTTCGAAACTGTCAGGGCGCACCAACAGCATCGACGGCCTAGGCAGCAATGCCCAGGCCGTTGGTCCGTCTGGCGCCGCAGCGCGGCTGCCGAGCCGCGCCACCCCTCTTCACCCTGCGAATCAAACACCGGTATGGCAGCAGCGTCGCCGCACGCAACCTTCAGCAATTCCAGGCTCGTGCGCCAGCTCGCGGCGCTGGCCGGCGGAGCCGTGGCGGCTGCCGGCGCAGCCGAGGGCGTGGACGCCAAGCAGACCTTTGCAGCAAGGCTGGGCCGGTGGCTGGACTGGACCGATGCCATCGCCCTGTCGGCCGTGTTGAACCACGGCGCGGCATTGACTTCGGCGGACGCGAACGCGGACGCCCAGGCCGATGCCCAGCATCTGCAAGGCGCGGCTGTTGAAGCCTGCAGCCGCGTGCGCAAGGACCTGGTCAAATTGGCCACCGCTGACGTGGCCTTCGCCGCCGACCCGGCCGGCAACCGAGGCTGGCATGCCCTGCCGGCAAGCAAGACCGCGGCGGTGCCCGAAGGCGCGGTCGATTTTTCGCCCTACCGCCGCGACTACCTGGCCCATCAAAGGGCAATGGAATCGAGCATCGGCCCTTTGCGGCTGAATGTGCGGGCAGCCCTGTCCAGTCAGTCGGCTGACCTGGCGCGGCTGGCGGCGCTGGACGCGGTGCTGGACGAAGCCCTGCGGCCGCGTGAACGCCAGGTGCTGGCCAGCGTGCCAGCGCGCTTGGAATGGCACTTCGAACACTTGCAGCAAACGCAGGCAGCTGAGACGGCCGCCACAGTAGCCGCAGACGGCCAGGAACCGCCCATTCGGTCAGCCACTTGGCTGGCCCGTTATCACCACGACATGCAAGGCGTGCTGCTTGCCGAATTGGACTTTCGCTTGCAACCGATCGAAGGAATGATGGAAGCCCTGCGCCAAGAGACGACCCCATAGCCATGAACAGAAAATTTTGCGTGGCAGCCTTTTGCCTGGGCTTGGCGGCTGTGCTGTGGGTGGCCTACGGCTATGCCGGTGCGAACCCGCTGGCGCTGGCAATGACGCT
>JAYVBO010000038.1:0-1963 GCA_043750435.1 Betaproteobacteria bacterium
CGCATTAGCATGCGCCGCACCCGACAACCACAACGATGGAGACACGCCCCATGTCCAAGACCTTGCCCTTCAGCGGCTTGAGCGGCTTGCGCGCCTTGCGCGGGCTGTGCGTCAGCCTGCTGTGCGTATGGGCCGTGGCCACCACGGCCCAGGCCCAAACCAAGCCCAAGCGCACCGACTTGGGCAACGACGCAGCCCGTGTCTTCCTGTGGGTGGGCAACAGCTTTTTCTACTACAACAACAGCATGCACGGCCACTTCGGCGCGCTGGCCGCAGCGGCCGACGCCAAGTCCGGCTACCGCAGTGTTTCTTTGACGATCAGCGGTTCGGGTTTGGACTGGCATGACATCGAGTCCTACCTGCGCCCCAACGGCATCGGCCGCTATTCCTTCATCGCCAACAACGAAATCCGCTTCAACGGCGCGGGCCGCCAGTTTGACGGCGTGATCATGATGGACTGCAGTCAATGCCCCATTCACCCGCAGCTGAAGCCGGTGTTCCACGAATTCGTCAAGAAGGACGCCGAGATCGTCGTGAAGAACGGCGCGCGGCCGGTGCTGTTCATGTCCTGGGCCTACAAAGACAAGCCCGAGATGACGGCGCAACTGGCCGAGCAGTACACGGTGGCCGGTAACGCGAACGACGCGCTGGTCATCCCCGCCGGCCTGGCCTTTGCGCGCGCCATCGAAGGCCGCCCCGAACTGGAGCTGTACCAGGCCGACAAGCGCCACCCCACGCTGGCCGGCACCTATTTGGCGGCTTGCACCACCTGGGCCGCGCTGAGCAAGAAATCGCCCGTGGGCAACAGCTACACGGCCGGACTGGCGCCCGGGCTGGCGGCCTATCTGCAGAAGGCCGCCTGGGACGCGGTGCAGGCTTACTACGCGCCCTGAACTTCGCTTCTAACCCCGCAAGGACCTGCCATGCCGATCTTGAACTTGCGCGCCAACCGCTGGCGCTGGTGCACCTGGGCCCTGGGCACGGCCTTGGCCGCCGGCGAGGCCTTTGCCGCCGACATCCCCACGCCCAAGACCGGCACCTATGTGGCGCGCGACTTCCGTTTCCACACCGGTGACGTGCTGCCCGAGCTGAGGCTGCACTACACCACCGTGGGCGAGCCCAGTGGCGAGCCGGTGCTGGTGCTGCACGGCACGGCGGGCAGCGGCACCGCCATGCTAGGCCAGAACTTCGCCGGTGAACTCTTCGGCCCCGGCCAGCCGCTGGACGCACGGCGCTACTACATCATCCTGCCCGACGCCATCGGCACCGGCAAATCCGCCAAGCCTTCAGACGGCCTGCGCGCCAAGTTCCCGGCCTACAACTACGACGACATGGTGCTGGCGCAATACCGCTTGCTGACCGAACACCTGGGCGTGCAGCACTTGCGCCTGGTCATCGGCAATTCCATGGGCGGCATGCAGACCTGGATCTGGGCGCAGCGGTACCCGGGCTACATGGACGTTGCGGTGCCGATGGCGTCGCTGCCGGTGGCCATGTCGGGCCGCAACTGGATGCTGCGCCGGCTGATTACCGACTCCATCCGCAACGACCCGGAATGGCAGGGCGGCAATTACACGAAGCAGCCGCGCAGCGCGCAGGTGGCTTCGGTGTTCTTCAACCTGGCCACCAACGGCGGCAACCAGGCGCTGTACAAGGCCGCGCCGACGCGCGAGAAAGCCGACGCGCTGCTGGACCAACGCCTGAACGCACCGGCCGCCGGTGACGCCAACGACCTGCTGTTCCAATGGGCTTCCTCGGGCGACTACGACCCCTCGGCCGGCCTCGAAAAAATACGCGCCACCGTGCTGGCCATCAATTCGGCCGACGACGAACGCAACCCGCCCGAGCTGGGTGTGATGGAACGCGAAATGAAGCGCGTGAAAAGCGGCCGCCTGTTATTGATACCGGGCAGCGAACTGACCGCCGGCCACGGCACCACGGCGCAGGCGCGCTGGTGGAAGCA
>JAYVBO010000039.1:0-4593 GCA_043750435.1 Betaproteobacteria bacterium
TTCTGCGGCGACTGCAACCGCGCCCGGCTGTCCACCGAAGGCAAGCTTTTCCTGTGCCTGTTCGCCAGCCAAGGCCACGACCTGCGCGCCCTGCTGCGCGGCCACGCGCCCGACGGTCAACCCTGGAACGACGCGCAAATTGCCGCCGCCATCGGGCTGATTTGGGCCGACCGCGACGACCGCTATTCGGCCTTGCGCAGCGCCATGCAGGCCGACCCCGGCGGCGGTGCGCGGCGGGTCGAAATGCACTACATCGGCGGCTGAATTCGCAGGTGCCGGGCGCGCGAAATGGCGCCCGTCAAACATCGCACCATTGCTGAGCAAATCTTGACCCGGATCAAGATTCCGGTGGCCGCTCCGGCCGCTCTTGACCCAGGTCAAGCGGCCCGCAAGGGTTCCCACCTGCATGGCGGCAACATAGGTGCCACGCAGGGGTAGAAGCCCTGAGGCAGGGTCTATGGCAGGCGCCGTATAAACCGGCACCGTTGACGCAGTTCGCGATTTTTCGACTGCAAAACCCCCGTTGGAGACCTCTCATGATCAAACGCCTCATTGCCTCTTTCGCGCTGGCCCTGCCACTCATTGCGGCCGCGTGGGAACCCAGCAAACCCGTCGAATTCGTGGTGCCCGCCGGCACCGGCGGCGGCGCCGACCAGATGGCCCGCTTCATTCAGGGTGTGGTCACCAAAAACAAGCTGATGGCCCAACCCATCGTGGTGGTGAACAAGGCCGGCGGCGCCGGCGCCGAGGGCTTCCTCGACGTCAAGGGCGACAAGGGCAACCCGCACAAGATCATCATCACGCTAAGCAATCTGTTCACCACGCCGCTGGCCACCGCCGTGCCCTTCAACTGGCGCGACATGACGCCGGTCAGCATGCTGGCCCTCGACCAGTTCGTGCTCTGGGTCAATGAAGAAGCGCCCTACAAGACCGCCAAGGCCTTCTTTGACGCGCTGAAGGCCGGCCCCGACAAGGCCATCAAGATGGGCGGCACCGGCAGCAAGCAAGAAGACCAGATCATCACCGTGCTGCTGGAAAAAGCCGCCGGCAAGAAGATGACCTACATCCCCTTCAAGGGCGGTGGCGACGTGGCTGTGCAACTGGTGGGCAAGCACATCGACGCGACGGTCAACAACCCGATTGAGGCCGAATCGCACTGGCGTTCGGGCAAGCTGCGCCCGCTGTGCGTCTTCGACAAGGTGAAGATGCCCTACCCGGTCAAGCTCACCGCCACGCAAAGCTGGGCCGATGTGCCCACCTGCCCGTCCGCTGGCATCCCGGTTGAATACCTGATGCTGCGTGGCATCTTCATGCCGCCGGGTGTCACCGCCGACCAGCAGAAGTTCTTCGTCGAACTGTTTGCCAAGGTGCGTGCCCTGCCCGAGTGGAAAGACTTCATGGCCAAGGGCGCTTTCAACCAGACCGCGTTGACCGGTCAGCCTTACATCGACTGGCTGGGCACCAATGAGCAGATGCACCGCACCCTGATGAAGGAAGCCGGCTTCCTGGCCAACTGAAGATCTGACCATGAGCAACCCTGAACAAGACCAGAGTGTGGGCACACGCGGGCCTGAACTCTTTGTGGCCCTGCTGCTGCTGGCCGCCGCGCTGCTGGTCATCACCGACAGCCTGCGCGTGGGCATAGGCTGGAGCGACGATGGCCCGCGCTCGGGCTATTTCCCCTTCTACATCGGCATCGGCCTGGCGGCTTCGTCCGCCTGGATTGCGCTGCAGCAACTGCTGAACTGGCAACGCAACCCCGAGTTTGCTGAAAAAGGGCAACTCAAGCTGGTGTGGGCCATCTTCTGGCCCATGGTGCTGTACGTCGGCCTGGTGGCCAGCACCGGCATCTACGCCGCCTCGATCGTGTTGATCGGCTTCTTCATGCGCAAGCATGGCAAGCATGGGTGGCTGACCACCGCCGGTGTGGCTGTCGGCGTGCCGCTGGCCTGTTATCTGACGTTCGAGCGCTGGTTCTTGGTGCCCCTGCCCAAGGGCCCGCTCGAAGCCCTCCTGGGACTCTGACATGGACGAACTCCAAAGCCTCTTCCACGGTTTCGGCATTGCGCTGACCGTGCCCAATCTGGGCTACATGCTGATCGGCATCACCTTGGGTGTGCTGATCGGCGTGCTGCCCGGCCTGGGCGGCGCCAACGGCGTCGCCATCCTGCTGCCGCTGACCTTCAGCATGAACCCCACCTCAGCCATCATCATGCTGAGCTGCATCTACTGGGGCGCCTTGTTCGGCGGGGCCATCACGTCCATCTTGTTCAACATTCCCGGTGAACCCTGGAGCGTGGCCACCACCTTTGACGGCCACCCCATGGCCCAGCAAGGCAAGGCGGCGCAGGCCCTGACGGCGGCCTTCACGTCCAGTTTCGTGGGCGCCATGTTTGCGGTGTTGCTGATCACCTTCCTGGCGCCGGTGGTCGCTGGCTTCGCGCTGAAATTCGGCCCCGCCGAATTCTTTGCCGTGCAGCTATTGACCTTCTGCAGTTTCGTCGGCATGAGCAAAGAACCAGCAGCCAAGACCATCGCGGCCATGATGCTGGGCTTCGCACTGGCGGCGGTGGGCCTCGATTCGGTGACCGGCCAGTTGCGCATGACCTTCGGCATACCCGTGCTGTTGAAGGGCTTCGACTTCCTGATCGCGGTCATCGGCCTGTTCGGCATCGGCGAGATTTTGCTGACCATGGAAGAAGGTCTGGCCTTCAAAGGCAAGAGCGCCAAGATCAACTTCAAGGTGGTCTGGCAGACCTGGGGCGAAATGCTCAAGCACTGGCAGCTTTTCCTGCGCAGCGTGGCCGTGGGTTGCTGGATGGGGATCACCCCCGGCGGTGCCACACCGGCCAGCTTCATGAGCTACGGCATGGCCCGGCGGATGTCGAAAGACCCGGACAGCTTCGGCAAAGGCCGCATCGAAGGCGTGATCGCACCCGAGACCGCCGCCCACGCGGCCGGCACCTCGGCGCTGCTGCCCATGCTGACGCTCGGCATTCCCGGTTCACCGACGGCCGCCGTGCTGCTGGGTGGTCTGCTGATCTGGGGCTTGCAGCCGGGCCCGATGCTCTTCATCGAGCAGAAGGACTTTGTCTGGGGCCTGATCGCCAGCATGTACATCGGCAACGTCGTGGGTCTGATCGTGGTGCTGACCACGGTGCCCTGGTGGGCCGCCATCCTGCGCATCCCGTTCTCGATCATCGCGCCGGTGATCATCGTGATCTGTGCCATCGGGGCCTACACCGTGCACAGCTCGATGTTCGACGTGTGGCTGATGCTGGTCTTCGGTGTGCTGGGCTATCTCTTCAAGAAATTGAAGTACCCGATGGCACCGCTGGTGCTGGCCCTGGTGTTGGGTGACATGGCCGAAAGCAGCTTCCGCCAGTCGATGTTGCTGAGCCAGGGTTCCTTGAGCATCTTCTGGAGCAACGGCCTGGTTGGCAGCATCGCCGGACTGGCCATCACCATGCTGCTGTGGCCGCTGGTCGGCAAGGTCAAGGGCCTGCTGACCGGGCGTAGCGCGTAGCCGTCAAGGCGGCCGAGACGGCGCTGGTCTTGTTGTCGACGTAACCCAGGGCGCGCAGCGTGCTGCGCACCTGGGCGTCACTCAAGCTGGCGCCCTTGCCTTTGGGGTGGATGACCCAGACCGCACGGGCCGGCATGCCGGCGTGTACCTTCAGGGCGGCAGCCAGTTCGCCCTGTGACCGCGCAACGGCAATCAGCACCGCCGCCGCTTCGGCGCTGTCTGTGGTGGCGCCGCCCAGGGCCTCGGCCAGCGCCTCGTCGTCCAGCGCCCCGCTGACATAGGCCGGGCTGCTGGCGCTGATGCCCAGCTTGGACGCCAGGGAAGGCAGCGGCGTGTTCAACACGGCCAGCCAGCGTTCGGCCTCTTCGGCCCCCAGTTCCAGCGCCACGGCCTCGTCGGCCGCGCTGAAGCACAGGCGGCGGCCTTCGACGCGCAGGTCTTGCAGTTGTGCGGTGGCCCAGCGGCGGCGCAGACCGCCGCGCAAGATCACGCAGCCCGTTTCCAGCAAGGCCTTGGCCTGCGCGGCCTCAGCCCCCGCCGTGCACCAGCATTCGGCTTCTCGGCCCATCAACGGTCTCCCCACCCTGGTTTCGGATTCAACGCAGCACCGATTCGACGCCGCGGTTGGCCAGATGGTCGGCGCGCTCGTTGCCGGGGTCGCCCGAATGGCCCTTGACCCAGCGCCAGCTGACCTTGTGCGCGGCGTTCAAGGTGTCCAGTTTCTGCCAGAGCTCGATGTTCTTCACCGGCTTGTTGTCGGCCGTGGTCCAACCACGCTGCTTCCAGCCGTGTATCCACTTGGTGATGCCGTCTTTCACGTAGACGCTGTCGGTGTAGACCGTGACCTGGCTGCGCTGGTTCAGCGCGGCCAGGGCCTGGATCACGGCGGTCAATTCCATCTTGTTGTTGGTGGTCAGTTTGTCGCCGCCGAACAATTCTTTTTCATGCTCGCCGCTGCGCAGCCACGCACCCCAGCCGCCCGGGCCCGGGTTGCCCTTGCAGGCGCCGTCGGCGTAGATCAACACATCAGTCAGCACTTCATTCGCCCCGTCAGACATCAAATCTCC
>JAYVBO010000040.1:0-1959 GCA_043750435.1 Betaproteobacteria bacterium
GACGCGCTGCCCACCTTGGCACAGGTACTGCCGGCGCTGGACAAGTTGGTGATGCACCTGGGGGCGGTGACCGGCGCGCAAAGCGACCGCATGACGCGCGACCACGGCTGGCGCCTGCTGACTGTGGGGCGCTTGTCGGAACGCCTGTTCGGCGTGGCCACCCGGCTGCAGGTCTTCATGGACGCCCAGGCTCTGGGCAGCGTGGTCGGCATCGAACTGCTGCTGGAATTGTTCGACAGCGTCATCACCTTCCGCGCCCGCTACCAGCGCCACGAAGACCTGCTGGCGCTGGCCGATTTGCTGGTGCTGGACAGCACCAACCCGCGGGCCTTTGCCGGCGTGCTGCGCCGCCTGCGCACCGAGCTGGGCAAGCTGCCTGGCGACGCCGACAGCCTGCAGCACCTGCTGGACTTGCTGCCCGCCGAAGGCACGGGCCTGACGCTGGAGTCGCTGCGCGGTGCCGACGAAGCGACCATTGCGCAGGCTTTGCGCGCCTTGTCCGCGTCGCTGGCTGCGCGCGCGTCGCTGCTGGCCGACCGCGTCAGCGAGCGCTACTTCACCTTGGCGCATGGCGTGGACCAGCGGGTATGAACGCCTTGCTCGAAGTTGTCCACGAGACGCGTTACGACTACACCGCGCCGGTCTCGCTGGCCCATCACCTGGCGCATCTGCGGCCGGTTGAGGACGCGCACCAGAGCCTGCTGGCCTTCAGCCTGGCGATAGACCCGCCACCCGCCCAGCGGCGTGACGGTATGGACACGATGGGCAATGCGACCTGCCATTTCAGTCTCGCGCAGCCCCATGAATGCCTGGCCGTGCAGACGGTCAGCTGCCTGCGTGTGGCGTCACGTTTTGCCGACCTGCAGGCCGATGCCTCACCGGCCTGGGACGCGCTGGCCGCCCGGCTGCGCTATGAAGCCCGGGCGCCCTTCGAGCCGGCCCTGGAGTTTGCTTTGCCGTCGACCTATGTGCCTCGTTTGCCGGGCTTGCTCAGTTACGGCGACGCCCTGTTCCGGCCGGGACGGCCGGTGGCGGCGCTGGCCATTGAGCTGATGCGGCGCATTCACGCCGACTTTCGCTACGAAAGCCGCAGCACCGACATCGACACCCCCCTGACCACCGTGCTGCGCGACCGGCGCGGCGTGTGCCAAGACTTTGCCCACCTGATGGCCGGCGTGCTGCGCATGCGCGGCGTGCCGGCGCGCTACGTCAGCGGCTACCTGCTGACCTGGGCCCCCGAGGGTGGGGCGGTGATGCTCGGCGCTGATGCGTCTCACGCCTGGGTGCAGGTGTGGTGCCCGGACACGCCAGGCGTGCCGGTCAGTGGCTCGGGTGGCGCCTGGCTGGACCTCGATCCGACCAATGATGTGGTGCCCGGCAGCGGCCATGTCCGCGTGGCCGTCGGGCGTGACTTCGGCGACGTCACGCCCTTGCGCGGTGTGATCCGTGGCGGGGGCCATCACCGTCTGACGGTGGGGGTCACCACCCGCGCGTTTCCACCCCAAGCCGCGAACCCGGAACGCGAGTTGCTAGCCTGACCCAACAGAACCGAGGAGCAAGCATCACCATGAGGTCGCCCTACAACGAAATGCACACCGTGACCGACGAGGTCAGGGAGCAGTACCGCGTGTACGAACGCTGGCTCGAACGACAGCCGCGGGCCAGCATGCAGGCCCGGCGCGAAGAAGCCGAGATGATCTTCCGCCGCGTGGGCATCACCTTCGCGGTCTACGGCGCGAAGGATGAAGACGGCGCGGGCACCGAACGCCTGATCCCCTTCGACCTGATCCCACGCGTCATTCCCAAGCAGGAATGGATCGCGATGGAAGCCGGCCTCGCCCAGCGCGTGACCGCGCTGAACCACTTCCTGCACGATGTCTATCACGACCAGAACATCCTGAAGGCCGGCATCGTGCCCACCGAGCAGGTGCTGAAGAACGCGCAGTTCAGGCCCGAGAT